>JAUWVE010000023.1 GCA_030617565.1 Gammaproteobacteria bacterium
AGGCCACGGTAGAAAACGTGGTCGATTTCATTGCCAAAGATGGTGATCCTGTTTTTACTCTTATAGGTGACGGCTTTTAGAGAAAGATCGGTGACCATGTTGTTGATGATCTCTTTTCTGCTGTCGTTCCAGCTATTGAAATCTCCTGCTACGATAACCGGGCCCTGATGCTGGCTTATAGCGGCTTTTAGTGCATCTATCTGAGCACCATAGACTTCTGTACCCAGGGTGAAGTTGATGCTGTGAATATTGGCGACCAGCAACCTTTCATCAGTACCTGAAAGCTTGTATTTGTTGACCAGGACTGTTTTTGGCAGTCTCAGAAATGGTTCAGTAGTCCTCAGGCCACAGCTGGAAACAGGTTTGACTCTGGAGCCTGTAAGCACACCTGTCGCTTCATCATTTACATAGAAACCGGTGTTCAGTGTCCAGTGTATGCTTTGTTTCTTGAGCGTTTCTTTAACTTCAGGGTTCAGACGTGCCTCCTGAATAATCACAAGATCCTTGCCGTCACTAAGCTTGCGAAAATCACTGGCCCAGTTCTTCTTCTCACCCTTATAGATATTCCAGTTCAGTATCGTAATGTTGTTTGCATCCAGTTCATGTTCGCCTGCACGATTTTTATCAGAATACGACTGAGTCTGTTTGATATCACAATTATTGATGCTAATTGAACGATCTTCATTCAGCCCCTTGTTGACGATTTGGGTTTGCTCTGGAACTGTTACACAGCCAGAGGCAAACACTGTGCCTGCAATGATAGCTGAAGCAACAAAAAGTGATTTTTTATATCTAAATTTAATGCTCATTTAAAATGCCTGGGTTGCTGATTGAGCATGATTATAAATCAACCAGCCCGATCCTTAAATATATGGTCTCTATGACGTTTTTTACAAGCCGCCAGCTAAAAAAGACTGGCAGATTGACAGTTTACCTGGATATAACAATATATCTTGACTTAATACGCCAATAATTTGGCCTTAATCGGCTATTTTTGTCGCGACAGGTAGTATGGTTAAGTATGATCCTACGGCTCCTTCAAATTCATCCATGTACATTCGCCTGGAAAGATAACCGTCCCAGGCCTCGCCACAAACAAGGCGATAGATATCAGGATACTGGTCTGATTCGAGATAGAGATAGGTTTTGACCAGCCATGTGATTACTTCAGCGCCAGACATAAATGATAGATCATCTCCCGCTGATGCAATCATTGTCCGCTTTGAATTGCTTTTGCGGGTAAAGGGTTCCTGATCGCGAACGACACGCATAATACGAAAATCGATAGCGGGAATTTCTTTATCCAGTTTGTCTATCGTATTGACGACCATCTGGCAGTATGGCTCCCATTTGTTTGTTTCCCCCGGGGTTCTCAACTGCTTGCTGAACTGGAGGGATGCACGAACTTCACCCGCCGGCACTGTTAAAGGACTGTTGACCCTGAGGATACTGCCAGCTTTTACATCAGACAGGTAAATCTTGTTTACTTTTTTCTGATTTGTGCTGCAACTGACCAGGAAAAGGCTCAGTATGGTGAGAATGAAAAGTTGTTTCATAGTCGGTACAGAATCATTGTATCCCAGTGCCCATTTCCTTGACCCTTATATCAGCATAGCACAGGTCACGTTTTTTTCCAGTTACAGGCAAGGGTTGCCGCAAATTTCGGGTTGTTAGTCAGTAGGCGACAAAGGCCCTTAATACCTGTCCTTTCTTACTTATAGTCCAGACGTGGCGGTGGCTTGATGAGGGTACTTTCTTACCGCCCTGAGTAAGAAATGGTTGAAACGTATCGACCTGACTGAAGGCAAGGTCTTTGCCTGATCCCGGCCCAGCCGGAGTCCATTCCTTGTCCTTGGAAAGATCAAGGCCATAAAACTTGCCGTCTTCAGCAATGATATATACAAGCTTGCCAGAAGATACCAGGGCTGAGGCACGGGCATTGCCGGGGAGTTCCTGCCATCCTTTTTTTTCAGGTAAATAAATAAAAATCTTTTTGTCGTGATTGATGATGAAAACAAGATCGTACCAGTCAGGCTTATCGCTGCTGCCCGCATTGTAGGATTCTGCAAAAAGATCCAGGGCATTAAATGTATCAGAGATTTCCTGTCCACTGCTATCAAGTAATTTTACCGGCAGCATTTTCCAGGCCTTGCCGTCACCCCCATAAACATGACCGCTTCTGGCGCCTATCATATATGGAGAGCCATTGGCCTTTGAAACCGAGATGCGTCTTGCTTTGCCATTGCCGGGATACTCCAGCCAGCTACTGTTAGGGCTGGCGAAGTTGCCATCGAGATGATAAATCTTGTTACTTTTAAGGCCAACAACCCATGGCACGCCATCACCATCGATACTGATGTCCATGGCTTCACCACCACCTGAAACCTTCTGCCAGCTTTCGTAGACTTCACCAAACCAGTCCCCGGTCGATTCCTTACCAATTTCCTTATTAAGAAAGAAAATATGCCCCTTTTCATCAAGAATTACCGGTGTTTCACGATAGACATCCAGGGCAACAGCACGACCATCATCATTGCTGAATAATAAATTCCATTGACCGAGTTGAGGTGGTGTGGCCCAGCTTATGCCAGAGAAAAAGAAAGTGACGAGAAACAGGAAGCCTGTATATCTAAATTTCATTTTGGAATCCATAGTGTGATTTGTCTGGAAAGTGTTCTGATTATGCCTCTTATAAGATAATCTATCACATTCAATCCGTTGCGCTATGATTTTAATCAAGTTTTAGCGGGATTGGGAGTATTCAACATCCTGATGTAAGATCTTGAAATTTAACTGGAGTATGTATGACAGAAGCAGATATCGGACTTATTGGCCTCGCTGTTATGGGGCAGAACCTTGCCCTGAATATGAATGATCATGGTTTTAAGGTGTCGGTTCACAATCGTACAGCCAGCAAGACCGCAGACTTTCTGCAAGGACCCGCCAGTTCGACAAATATATCTGGCTTTGACTCTCTTGAGGCTTTTGTTTCATCACTAGAAACCCCGCGCAAGATAATCATGATGATTCGTGCAGGCAAACCGGTAGATGACCTGATAGCCAGCCTGCTGCCGCTGCTGGACAAAGGAGATATCATCATTGATGGTGGAAATTCACTATTTACCGATAGCAACCGCCGCTATCAGGAACTATCAGGCGAAGGCTACTATTTTATCGGTACGGGTATTTCCGGTGGCGAAGAAGGTGCTCGCTATGGGCCGTCTATTATGCCTGGAGGAGATATAGCTGCCTGGCCGGCAGTAAAAGAGATATTGCAGGCCATATCGGCAAAAGTCGATGGTGAGCCCTGTTGTCAGTGGGTAGGACCAGCCGGTGCGGGGCACTATGTCAAAATGGTACATAACGGTATTGAATATGGCGACATGCAACTTATTGCTGAGGCCTACCATCTGATGCGTACCGGTCTGGCTATGGGCGTTGATGAGATACAGGAAACTTTTGCAGGATGGAATAAGGGCGTGCTGGATTCATATTTGATAGAAATTACGGCGAACATTCTTGCCGTTCGTGATGAAAATGGTGAGCCTGTACTCGACAGTATTCTGGACGCCGCAGGACAAAAAGGAACAGGCAAATGGACAGGCATCAACGCGCTTGAGCTTGGTGTGCCATTAACATTGATTGTAGAGGCAGTGTTTGCACGTTGTCTGTCTTCGATCAAGGAAGAGCGGGTTCGGGCTGATACTCTGTTAGCGAGCTCTCACGCTGTTTTTGATGGTGATAAAGCACAGGCACTTAAATCTATTCATGATGCGTTGTATGCCTCTAAAATAATTTCCTATGCCCAGGGTTACATGCTGATGCGCGATGCGGCAATAGAGTACGACTGGCAGTTAAATTATGCCAATATAGCCATGATGTGGCGGGGTGGCTGCATTATACGCAGCCGTTTTCTGGCAAATATCATGCAGGCTTTTGATGACGATCCGGCACTGGATAACCTGCTGCTGGACAAGTTTTTTATCGGTGAGATTAAAGTTTCCGAGGCGGGTTGGAGAGAGGCAGCGATGCTGGGAATCAAGCTTGCCATCCCACTGCCGTCCATGTCATCAGCACTTGCCTTCTTCGATGGTTATCGCCGAGGGCGTTTACCGGCAAATCTGATCCAGGCACAGCGGGACTATTTTGGTGCACACACTTATGAGCGTATCGATCGCCCGCGTGGGGAGTACTTTCACACAGACTGGACTGGTGAAGGTGGGGATGTGGCATCCGGTCAGTATGAGGTCTGAGTAATGACGAGTTTGAAAATGGATGCATCTTCTCTGGTCATTTTTGGCGCCACGGGCAATCTGTCGAAAATCAAATTGATGCCGGCACTGTACCTGCTTGAAAAAGCCGGTCAGCTGCACCCTGAAACAAAAATCATTGCCACCGGCCGGCGTGACTGGGATAACGAAAAATGTGTTGCTGAAGTACGAAGCTGGGTCGAAGAAGCTGTCGCGGGTCGTTTTGATGAGGATACTTTCGAGCGTTTTTCATTTCGGTTGAGATACATCCGGGTTGATTATAGCCAGGCAGGGATCTGGTCATCGTTAAAACAGCAGCTGGAAGAAGAAATTTCTGCTGGAACCCTGTCCGCCAACATGGCGTTCTATATGGCGATCCGGCCTGCAGAATTTGGTCTGGTTGTTGATGGTCTGGGTGACAATGGTCTGCTGAATGAAGCCACAGGCTGGCGTCGCGTCGTCATCGAAAAACCCTTTGGCTATGATTTGCAAAGCGCACAGCTTCTACAGCTGGAGATCAGCCGTCACCTTAAGGAAGAGCAGATATTTCGCATTGACCATTATCTGGGTAAAGGCACAGTACAAAATGTCAATGTTTTCCGTTTTGCCAATACCATGCTTGAGCCACTGTGGAATCGTAATTATATTGATCATGTTCAGATTACCCATTCAGAAACTGCAGGGGTTGGAACACGTGCCGCTTATTACGATAGTAGCGGAGCCATGCGTGACATGATTCAGAGCCATTTGCTTCAGCTGCTGTCACTGGTTGCGATGGAACCACCCGCCACCATGGACGCAGAAGACCTGCGTGACGAAAAGGTCAAGGTACTGAAATCGATACGGCCAATTAGCGAAGAGGATTTATCTACACGGGCATTTCGTGCGCAGTATGCAGCCGGTTACGTAAATAATGAAAAAGTTAGAGGATATCTTGATGAAGAAGGTGTCCCGGCTGACAGTAACACGGAAACTTATGCCGCACTGAAGCTTTATATCGATAACTGGCGATGGCGAGGGGTCCCTTTCTATCTGCGTACAGGCAAGCGTATGGCAAAGCGCCAGTCGATGATATCCATCTGTTTTCGGTATCCTCCACAACAGTTGTTTCGAGATGTCAGCCAGTCAGAGATGAAACAGAACTGGTTACTGCTGGGTATTCAACCCTGTAACTGCCTGCGCATGGAAGTGACGGTTAAGGAGCCTGGTTTTGAAATGCAAATGCGCCAGACCAGCCTCAACGCTTCCCTGCTGGATGAGGGAGAGTTCAAAGTTGATGCCTATGAAGGTCTATTGCTGGATATTCTGCAGGGAGACCGCTCACTTTTTCTCCGTTATGATGAAGTGGATTATGCATGGAAAATTGTAGACCCGGTGATTGATGCCTGGTCGAAGGACAGGAATCCATTGCAAACTTATCCGGCAGGTAGCTGGGGCCCACCTGAGAGCAGGGTGATCTTTGATAAGCCACAGACACGATGGCGACATAGTCTTGACCCTGTGTAATAATAAAAAAATCCGGCAACACTTAACGCTGGGAGCAGGTCTTGATTTTTTCGATAAATGAAAATAATAGGGAGAAGTTGAATGAGTATTGAAGCGGAAGCAATGGATGAAATCAGCAAGAAATGGGGCTGGTTCCTGGCAATCGGTATTATTTTGGTGATTCTTGGAATGATAGGTATAGGCGCTACATTTGCCCTGACCCTGACGACAGTAACGTTTTTCGGTTTTTTGATTGTAATTGCTGGCGTGTTCCAGTTGATCGATGCTTTTAGGCAAAAGGGCTGGTCGCTAATTGGAAATATTCTTATCGCTCTACTATATGGTGCGGTCGGTTATACAATGATAACGAACCCGATGCTGGCATCTGCAACCCTGACCCTGTTTATTGCCTGGGCGCTGATTGCAATTGGTATCATCCGAATTGTCGTGGCATTTAGAATGAAAGGTGCACCAGGCTGGATATGGACCCTGATTGCTGGCATAGCCGCTATCGTGCTCGGCATCATGATTCTAAATAACTGGCCCGAATCCGGCTTGTGGGTGATTGGCATGTTTGTTGCCATTGAGCTGATCTTCAATGGCTGGGGCTTGATTATGCTTGGGCTGGCAGCGAAAAAAATGCATAAGGGCGATATACGGCTTTAAAATCGGGACTAAGGACTAAGGACTAAGGACTAAGGGGCTGTATTTTTCTTTGTCGTTCATCCTTTGTCTTTGGTCTGCTTCATTCCCTACCAGAACACTTTAAGTGTTCCATCTTTGATTTCATGTTTGAATTCATTTAACGGCCGATTTCCGACGTCGGTACATTCACCGGTGGTGACTTCAAATACCCAATGGTGTTTGGGGCAGGTCAATTTTGTTCCTTCCAGAGCCAGGTGCGGGATATCAGTCACCTGGTGCGGGCAGCGACTGTCATAAACCCGGAAGTCATCGCCATCACGATAGATATACAGATTACGGCTGCCACTTTCACGATAACTGATCTCCCCTGCAGGGAATTCATCTACAGATCCGATCGTATGCCATTCCGGTACAGCATCCAGATTGTCAGGGTAAAATTCAGGTATATCCATATCCAGCAGTATTTCAGCTGCCCAGACGATCTTGGCAAAGCCTAGCGTCGGCAGTGCCATGAACAGGGCGTCCAGCACTTCGTTGGCTGTGGCACCATTACGTAGAGCGCGTGTCAGATACTGCCGAAACCCGCCTTCGGTTTGCGCATCAACCTTGGTAATTATCGAAATCAGGTCGCGCGTACGGGTGTCCAGGTGTTTGCCGGCCTCTTTAAGCATTTTGAAATAGGGTAATACCGCGTCAGGGCGGGCGGCAATCAGGTAATTCAGGGCGTCACTCATTTATTATCTCCGAGGAAAAATGTGCAGTACGTGTGATTTTAGAAAATGAACTTACTAACGTGATATGAATATCAGGTATTCTATCGGTTGATCTATTGTTATATAAGCTTTTATACAACAATCACATGGAAACTTGTCAAAACGCATAATATAGGAAGTATTTTCTCGATGGAGTGGACAGTTCTGGAAACCCCTGATGACGTGGCAAAGCTTGCCTGCCAGCGCATTGAGCATGCCTCACGCATAGCGATTGCTGAGCGTGGCGCGTTTCATATTGTATTGACTGGTGGGAATACGCCGGTAAAAACCTACCAACTGCTGGCGAAATCAAATTGTGAGTGGAATCAATGGCATGTCTGGTTTGGAGATGAACGGTGTTTGCCTCGCAACGATCCGGAACGCAATAGTGTGATGGCAGAGCAAGCACTTACTGGCAAGGTCGCAATTCCGTCCAACCAGGTTCATGTTATTGCTGGAGAGCTTGGGCCGGAGTCAGCTTCAAGGCAATATGCAAAAGCTCTTGAGGGGGTGCCGCCGTTTGACCTGGTGTTGCTGGGCATGGGGGAAGATGGGCATGTGGCGAGTTTGTTTCCAGGACATAAACACCCCGCCGGTGAAAGCGTTCTGGCGATCTATGATTCACCGAAATATCCGGCAGAACGGGTCAGTTTGAGCATGGAGACGCTCGCTAGCTGCCGGCAATTACTGTTCATCATTACCGGCAAGGAAAAAGCCGGAGCCATCGCACAATGGCGGAATGGAAAGCTGTTGCCTGCGAGCATGGTCAAGGGGCAGGGGAAAGTAGAAGTAATTTCCGATAAGCGTGCATTTATTACCTGATGTGCGGTCTGGACGGGGTTTCTGTTGTAATTATATCTATAAGTATTTGTTATATATCATGTAATTCATGGCCTTCTGTTAAAAAGTGATATAAATCTTGCATATGCTGCCATTAGTACTAAGGTTAAAGTACGGGCAATAATGTATATGACAATAATAATAATAGTAAAAAACAGTCATGTAGTTGCCATTAACTGAGGGTATCGCAATGAAAACACTATCAATTTTTCTATTGGCACTTCTAGCAACACCAGCTCTTGCATGGGATGGGCAGGATGCTGAGCAAGGAACAAATATAATGCTCAGTAATCGAGATATGGCTGCCCCGGGTAAGGAAATCATCTACTACGATTACAGTAAGGAAGAATATCGCACGGCAGAAGTTACATCTGTTTACGGATTTGGTAAATCAGTTCAGATAGAACTTTATGATGTCGATACGGGCATTAACCGTACGTTTGAAATGGAAGAATAACCCGCTCTATTCTTTTCTTATTGAATTTCATTCATAAGCAAATGTCTGGTAAGTATGCCAGGCATTTGTTTGTGCTTTTAATGTAATTTTATTTTTGCATTTGCAGATGTATATTGCTGAAGCTTGTATTCAGCAAGCGCCAGGGCTTCTTCAATTCGGGAATGCACAGGTTCATTTCGAGTATTTTCCCAGTCATTCACCAGCGATCGCCAGAAGTCAATTTCTGCTCGTAAATTTGCTTCAATCGTGTTTTCCATGTTTCGATGTTCAGTAGTGGATAGGTATGTTCTAAATACTACAGAACATTAAAGCTCCAATCATGACTAAACGTGCCAAAATATTGACAGTGCTTTGTCTTTACATAAGTCGCATTGATTTCCGCTAGCTTCTTTCGCTGCCATTTCAGCCTTTTTATATGACTTGTATTCACCGGGAAAGATGAGCTTTCCCGGTATATGGAGAGATGCCTGGAATTTACCCGTGGAACTGCTGTAGCCGACCATAACTTTTACCTCAATGATGATTTCTTTGTCTGGTTCTGCCGCCAATGGTGACACTGAAAAGGCTGCTCAACATGATTATATAACCTGCCAGGAAGAGTCCCCATGAAAAGCCGGCAGGTTCATAGCCGCGAAAGGCCTCTTCACCGCCGGGCAGCAAGCTTGCGGCCGGCAACAGGAAGGATGCCAAGGCAAGCACTGTGCCAAGCAGGAATAATGTCATTGTAGTACGTGTGAAATGGTAGACGGCGGATGACAGCAATACCCAGCCACCCCACAGGGTAAACAGTAATGCGATCAGCACCGGGGCAATCCATGGGCCAAACCATGGCCACGGTATCAGAAACAGCACATCCCACTCAAACCAGCTGGTTGGCCAGCCTATCATTGCTTTCAGCCACACATAATAGAAAATATCCCACAGGCCGAACACGAACACGAAGGCGGCAAAGATACGCATCAGGCTCCTTTCTGCAAGTAGTGCGACTGTAAGGATCATTAACACAGTTGCTAGTTCACGTGCCAGTTCAATGGCCAGGTCCCTGTGCGACATCAGGGCAAGAGGAAAGATCGACAGTGGGTTGTCGGGGTAATAGAGGCTGCGCAGGTGGATGACCAGTGCCGCTTCTACCTGTGCCATGGCGATAGCGAACAGGAATAGCCAGATTGTCTTGCGTTGAGCTGACGACATACAGTGGAACATACAAGATTTTCCTTTTAATCAAATGCGATGGTATTCGTACCCTTGCCCTGGTGATTATTTCTCCTCTCGCTGAATGCGTATTTCAAGTGGCCGTGTCGTATCGAGATGTACGTCGCGTTGCGGAAAGGCAATGGAGATGCCAGCTGCGCTGAACTTCTCGTTAATGGCTTCATGCAAACTGCTTTTGCTCAGCAGCCGGTAATCCATGTTGTCAATAAAGTAGCGCAGCACCAGCGTCAGTGCGTTGTCGCCGAAGGATTCAAAGGTTACAAATGGAGCCGGTTCGTCAAGCGTATATTTGTTTTCATTTGCAGCCTCTTCCATCAGTCGCGAAGCAAGCTCTACATCGCTTCCGTAGGCAACGCCTACTGTGACACTCAGCCGGGACAACGTATCTGACAGCGACCAGTTCAGCAGTCGGCCGGTTATGAATTCCTTGTTCGGCACCAGCAGTTCTTTACGGTCAAAGTCCTTTATGGTGGTTGCACGAATATGTATTTTTGTCACCACACCACTGACATCACCGACTGTTACTACATCACCGATACGTATCGGGCGCTCGAACAGGATGATCAGGCCGCTGATAAAGTTGGCGACAATCTCCTGCAGGCCAAACCCGATACCCACACCCAGTGCAGCAAAGACCCACTGTATCTCTGACCAGGAACCGCCCAGCATACCGAATATCATCGCAACACCCACCGCAATCAGGGTATAGCTGGTCAGTGCCTTTATTGCGTACAGGCTTCCCGGTGTAATAGAGGAACCCTGTCTTAGCAACAATTCTATGAAGGCCGGCAGGCGTCTTACAAGAATTATAAGGATCGTGATGGTGATGATTGCCAGGCCGAGATCTGCCAGCGTGATTGGCATGTACTTTACGACCCCCTCCACATGGACCTTGTGCTGCCACAACGTTATCTGGTCAAAAATACGAAATGCAGGCAGTATGTCCGACCAAGCTGCCCACAACAAAAATGCAGCCAGTACTGCCAGCGCTGTATTGAGTAATTTTCGCGTGTCAACGCTGAGCGCGTCGATGTCGATCCGGGGTTCTTCCAGTTCCAGCGTATCTTCGCCGGCTGCCACGGTTGCACTCTCACGTGCGGCAAGTATTGCTTCCCTTTCAACACGAGCCGCCTGCAGTGCCAGTCGACGTCTGGCAATCAAAAGCCAGCGTGATACAAACTGTTGCAGGATGACCATCTCGAGGATGATCCACAAAGACTGGATCAGGTTTCCCAGTAGAGTGCCGGCGGAATACAGGTATCCGAGCAATGCCAGGATCACAGAACCGATCGGTATTACAACGGCAATCACCAGCCACAGATAACGGATACCAAGCTTTGCCGGCCTTTTCTGGTTAATAGCGAATTCTCGCATGGCGCCTGTGTTGGGATTCAGTACACGGTAGAAAAATACGGTCAGGGCAAGCGCAGCAAGGACAAATGCCAGTCGCCCCAGGCCCTCGTGATGGCCGGGAATATCACTATAGATAAGGATGAGTGCAATAAAACCCGGGGGCAGGAATGTATAGATAAAAATATCAATGTCACGGCGCAGCAGCCTGAGACTTGTTGCAGGCCATTTGAAGTGACGATCTGCAATGCCGCCCTGTATGCACAAGGTGCGGTAGACACGCAGTATGAAAAGGCCCTTTGATGTCATAATCAGACCATTCCCAATATTCTTGGTAAACGAGGATGATTCCAGCGCGGTCAATAATTGCCAGCCGATACTCGCCATTAGCAGTGGCCATGTGCAGGCCAGCAAAATGGTCAGCACCATCCCCCATGCTGTAGTCGAGATGCTGTCGCGCATTACATTGCCGACGTTATCGCCTGTAGCTATCAGGCGGCTGCGTATGGGCCCTGCTTTCCACAGCAGCATACCGACGATGATCAGGGTAAACGCCATCCAGGGCTTGCTTGTTGCCTGCAGGTACAGGGTATTGAGAATATCCCACCAATGGTCCGGGGCCAATAGCTCCTTCCACTGGCGCGGCAGCATGGAAATAGAAGACAGGTTTATTGGCCTGGTGCTGCGGACCCAGAGAAGATGTTCATCAAGAAAGCTATCATATTGTTCTACTGCTTCGCTCAGGGAGCGCTGCGCAACATCAAGCTCACTGAGGGTGCGTAAATAGGTATTTCCTGTTTTATAGGCCTGGACGAGGAACTGCTGGCGGTCTTTCGCAAGATAGCGCAGTTCGTTATCAATCTGCTGTCTATCTGCAGGGGTAATATCAGCCGTGTAGTCAGTAATAAATTTATCAATCTGGCGAAGCTCTCTCAGTTCATCTTTGAACTGTATCTGGCGAAGGCTGATTTGAGCAATCTGATTTACAATTTCACTGGCCTTGCTCTTATAAATGCGTGTATCAGGAAGAAGACGGCGTTGCTCCTGCAGGATTTGCCCAAGTATCTGGCTCAGGCCGGCCACCTTGAGTTTCTGCCGGGTTTTATTCGAGTCATCGCTGATGCGTTTTGCTTCAGCGCTGATCCGGTTTATCTCTTGTTCCACATTTTTCAGCTTGTCAGTCAAATCACTGATTTGTGTACTCAGTTCGGCATTACTTGTAGCCAGCTGTTCCACCAACGGGTGCTTGCCTTCGGCATACGCCCTGGCTGATTCAGCCTTGCTTTCAGTCAGGCGTGCCTGGAGCTGACGACGCTTGTCTACAAGTTGTTCGAGCAACCTGACCCTGGTCTTGACAAACTGAACGCTGTGTTCTGCTTTTTCTTCTTCAGCTTCGAGCAAATCAAGACGGGCAGGCTGGCTGACAAGTTCCTGGTCAAGCATCCTTATCTGTGCTGTCAGCATCCGTGCATTAGTCTCACGTAGCCAGTATTCGGCCTGTTGCAGCGGCTGGTTTTTGCCCTCGGCAACCGATGGTCTTAAATCATCTGCAATGCCGCTGAACTGCTTTTTACTATCGATCAGTAGTTCACGAATTGCCTGGGGTCTATCTGCGTGGTATTTGATCGATTCACGGGTCTTCTGCAGTTTAGCTTCTACAGCCGCAAGGTCGGCCTTTTCCTTTAGCAGGCGTTGTTCCAGTGTCTCTATCGGTGTGGTGGGGGCGGCTTCAAGACTCGCCTCTGGAATAAGTTTCTTCTTTTCAAGTGTTTTTTTGCGTAGTTCAGCTGCCTTGACTGGTGCATCCTGGTTCATCTGAATAAACGCGTCAGCGGCCTGATCGCTCGCTAATGCGGTTTCCAGATTGCTGATTGCCTTGCGATACAGGCTGACCAGTTCTGACTTGTCCTCTGTTGAAAGGCTGGTGTCGGCTTCGACCGCTTCGACCTTCCTTTCCAGTGTTGCCTTGTTGACCTGGGAGATTGCTTCTGTAGGCGTGGATTGTGGAGGGGCTGCCCGGGCAGCGAGTAGAGGCAGGAAGACAAGAATGACCAGACAGGCGAGCAGGGTGCTCCTCAGTAAATCGGTATTTATTCTATAAGTATGCATCTCGCAGCCTCAGTAATGCTGTTTGGGGAGCCTCTGAATAAGTCTGGATGAAATTTATTGAGAATCATATATTCATTTGCATCTGAATTTTACCTACATTTTGCATTTTTTGTATGACCCGCTTCAAGACATAATTTCTTCATGGTTTTGTCCAAAAAAAGTGGACAA
>JAUWVE010000102.1 GCA_030617565.1 Gammaproteobacteria bacterium
ACCCGGCAGACTGGGGTGAAGACAGCGGCTGGATGCGCCTGTTCAGGAATGCCCGGGTATGGCTGGACTGAGTCCCGGTTTACATTAAACCCGGGCATCCGCCTGCAAGTTGCTCTTAAATATGTTGGCCTGAGTCTTTGGCCTTTAGTCTCGAATCTGTACCGTCTATTCAGCAAACTCCAGCCGTTCCATCATCTTTTCCAGTGCCTTTGCCGCACAGGCTTCATCCTTTTCGCCACCCGGCGCTCCGCTGACACCGATTGCCCCAATACGGCTGCCACCGGCATTTATAGGAAGGCCGCCCTGCATTATGATGATGCCGTTGATGTGATTGAGTTCAGGTCGTATATCACCGTGGCTGTCACGAAACTTGCCTGAAGGTATGCCGGCCAGGACGACAGCATTTGCCTTTTCCTCGGCAATCTGCAGCGTGAAACGTGATGCGATATCATCACGCAGTGCTGCGCGAAGGATGCCGAAACGATCAACAACAACGGCGCTGATGTGGTAACCGTCTTTTCGACAGACTATGATAGCTTCAGTCGCCAGATCACGCGCCAGTTCCATACCAATGTTGCGCTGTGTGATGACGTCAGTGGCAAGGGCCAGCGGTGCGAGTAAAGTTGAAATAATTAATACGGCAGGGCTAAGTAAATTTTTCATTCTGAGTAATCCTGATATGCAGAGGTTTCAAGGATGATATTCCTGTCTGATAAATAAATACAAGCAAGCTGTTCTTTTGTTTCAAATAGCTTGAATCCTTCAATAGAAGACCGTAAATAGTAATGACCGGAATAGCTGAATTCCGTAACAAAAGAAGACTATTAAGGTCATAATGTGTATTTCAGAAACAGGAGCGAGTATTAATGGATTCACAACTGGCATCGCAGGAAAATGCTGCAGCAGCCTCGACAGGTTCGGCAACAGTATACATGTCGTTTAATCGCCTGCGTACGCAGCTGCAGGAAAAAATTATCGGACAGGAGTCACTGGTTGACAGCCTGCTGATAGCCTTGCTGGCAGATGGTCATTTACTGGTTGAAGGCGCACCGGGTCTGGCCAAGACAACAGCTATTAAAGAACTGGCATCACGCATAGAAGGTGATTTTCACAGACTGCAGTTTACCCCGGATCTGCTGCCCGGTGACCTGACCGGAACCGAGATCTATCGACCGCAGACCGGCGAGTTCAACTTTCAGCGTGGACCGATTTTCCACAATTTATTACTGGCCGATGAAATCAACCGTGCGCCTGCCAAAGTGCAGTCCGCGCTGCTTGAGGCGATGGGTGAACATCAGGTTACTGTCGGCCAGACTACTTATAAGCTGGAGCGGCCATTTCTGGTAATGGCGACACAGAATCCGATTGAACAGGAAGGGACCTACCCATTACCTGAAGCTCAGCTTGACCGCTTTCTGATGCATATCAGTATTGATTATCCGGCTGTTGGTACAGAAAAACAGATTCTTGCCCTGGCGAAAGAGCAGGCCAGGATTGAGACTGCAAACCTGCCTGCAGTGGATGTAATTCTAAGCAAAGACCAGATCCGGCAGGCACAGAATGAAGTACTCGATTTGCATATGGCGGAAGCCGTTGAGGATTATTTGGTACAGCTGGTGATGGCCAGTCGGAAACCGAAACCCTATGGTGAGGATCTTGTGCGCTGGGTGAATTATGGTGCCAGTCCACGTGGAACTATTGCTCTGGATCGCTGTGCGCGGTCGCATGCATGGCTGCAGCAGCGTGATTATGTTTCGCCTGAAGATGTACAGGCGGTCGTTCATAATGTATTGCGACATCGTGTACTGCTTTCTTTTGAGGCTGAGGCAGAAGGTGTTTCACCTGATGATTTTATTACTGAACTGGTGAGGCGGGTGCCGGTTTCCTGATGTTGCAGGGGATTTGGAAAATGCTGGGGCTTGGCGATAAGCCGCTTACGGATACAAAGCGCAAGGATCCGGCAACACTATCCGGTGTGACGGTGAGTATTGGTGAACTGATTGCACTGAAAGCGGCTGTACGCGGCATCAGCCTGACTTCGGCACGGGTAAAAAACAGTTCAATCACCGGAGCACATGCCTCACGTTTTCGTGGTCGAGGTATGGATTACCAGGAGTCCCGTGCCTATCAGCCCGGCGATGATGTCCGCAGCATGGACTGGCGGGTAACAGCCCGTGCTGGTCACCCCTATGTGAAGATGTATGAGGAAGAACGTGAACGTCCGGTAATGCTGCTGATTGACCTCAATCCCGGCATGTTCTTTGCTACCAGGGGAGCCTTCAAGTCGGTACAGGCGGCACGTCTGGCGG
Source organism: Gammaproteobacteria bacterium (assembly GCA_030617565.1). Classification (GTDB taxonomy): domain Bacteria; phylum Pseudomonadota; class Gammaproteobacteria; order BMS3Bbin11; family BMS3Bbin11; genus BMS3Bbin11. Next base: position 2,310 of record JAUWVE010000102.1, read on the forward strand.
CACTGATAGCATGGGCCGGGGTGGCAAATGGTGACCGTATCGGGGCGTTAGTATTTAATGGCAGGCATCAGGAGCTTCCTCCAGCTGGCGGAGCAAAGGGTGCTTTGCGCTTATTTCGGCTGCTTATGACGGCGACGGATCCTGTGAAAGGTATGCAGTCGGCCCTGGAACATTTCGATAATGCCGACAAGCCCGGTCTTGATAGCGCGCTGAAGCGCTGCCGCCGGGTGGCAAAACCCGGTAGTCTGATTTTTATCCTCAGTGACTTTTATAATGTGAGCGAAGAAACCTCGGCCCAGTTGTTGAGGCTGCGACAGCATAACGATGTGGTTGCCATCCAGCTTATTGACCCGATAGAGGAATCCCCACCACCGGCGGGAGTTTATGGGGTTAGTGATGGTCAGCAGACCGCCGTTATTGATACCCGCAGCACTAAACAGCGCATGCGCTATGAACAATGGTGCAGCGACCATGGTTCGACGGTTGCTGAGGTAATGCGTAAACGGGCCATCCCTTTACTGCGTTTATCGACTGCTGAGGATGCGGCGATGGCTTTGCGCCGGTTTATGGTGAATCCAAACAGTAGTGCGACTGTGTCAGGCAGGGCGGCGGCATGAATCCAGCTGAACAAGCTCTGCAGCTGAGGGACGTTCATCTACCCGCAAGCCCTGAATTCTGGCCGCCGGCACCCGGCTGGTGGATAGTGGCGCTGTTTGCTGCCATGGTCCTGGTCTGGATAAGTATTCGTCTAGTCAGTTTCTGGCGCCGTAAAAGATCACAGCAGGAAATATTCTCGCTACTGGATGATTTGGCGAAGACTGAAACTGATGACCGAACCCCGGAGTTTCTGGCATCGGTCTCAATGCTGCTGCGCAGGGTGGCTTTGCTGAAATTTCCGCGCAATGAGGTAGCAGCATTGACGGGGAAAGACTGGTTGTCTTTTCTCGACACACATGGTGGTGAAGGGCAGTTTGCCAATGGTGTAGGCAGGGTGCTGGAAGCAGGGCCCTATTTGCGTACGAGTAAAGTTGATCAGCAAGGTCTGCTGTTACTGGCGAAGAAATGGATAAGACGCAATACAGGAAAAATATAGGTAAATATTGACAGCAATGGATATTCATTTTCTTCTACCGTGGATTTTTCTGATACTGCCTTTGCCGGTATTGGGCATGTTGTTGCTGCCGAGGGCGGATGCGGCGCAGATTTCTACCATCCGGGTACCGTTTTATGCCGCCATGCACTCACAGCTGCTGCATGAAACTAGTAGGACGCCCCGTATCCGGCTTTTTGCTGCCGTTGTCATTTGGCTGCTACTGGTAGTTTCTGCCGCCCGGCCACAGTCTGTTGGTGAAGCGATTCAACTGCCGGTACAGGGCAGGAACCTGATGCTTGCCGTCGACCTTTCCGGCAGCATGGAGGCCGATGATATGGTGATTGGAAACCGGCAGGTATCACGCCTGGCAGCGGTCAAGGCCGTTGCCGGGGAGTTTATTGACAGGCGCGTTGGTGATCGTCTCGGCTTGATTCTGTTTGGTGACAGGGCTTACCTGCAGGCCCCGTTGACGCTGGACAGAAAGACTGTAAAAACGCTATTGCAGGAGTCTGTGATAGGCCTGGCAGGGAAGAAAACGGCCATAGGTGATGCCATCGGCCTGGCTGTCAAACGTCTGCGCAATGAGCCGGAACAAAACCGCGTCCTGATACTGTTAACGGACGGCAGTAATACGGCAGGCAGCATCGAACCATTGAAGGCCGCCGATCTTGCAGCGCAGGAAAAGATAAGGATTTATACCATAGGCGTGGGTGCCGACAGCCGCATGGTACGGGGCCTGTTCGGCAGCCAACGAACGGTCAATTCTGACATCGATGAAGAGACCTTGCAGGCCATATCCGATAAGACAGGGGGGCGATATTACCGAGCCAGGGATATCGAATCGCTGCTGCAAATTTACAGTCTGCTGGATGAAATGGAGCCGGTAGCGGATGATGTGGAAGTCTACCGGCCGGTCAACGAACTCTATTTCTGGCCATTATCGATAGCAATGTTTCTATCCTTATTGCTGGCGTTGGCGAGGCTGCCTATTTTCAATTCCCTGATACACAGCAGGGTGAAACATGCCTGAGAATTTTCATTTTCTACAGCCGCAGTGGTTTTATTTACTATTGCCCTTAGCTGCAGTTCTATGGCTGCTGTTGAGACAACGCTCTGGTACGAATGACTCATGGCAGAAGATCATTGATAAGAACCTGTTGGCCTGGCTGCGGATATCGAGAGCTGGCAGCAGTAATCGTCTACCTTTGTGGTTGCTGTCTGCAGGCTGGAGTGTGGCAGTCGTTGCACTGGCTAACCCGGTATGGGAGAAACTACCGCAACCCGTATTTCAGACTGATCAGGCGCGTGTCATTGTGCTGGATCTATCTCGCTCCATGAACAGTAGCGACCTCAAGCCTTCCCGTATTGAGCGTGCGCGATTTAAAGTTTCCGATATACTGAAACAGCAACAGGAAGGCGTTATTGGACTTGTGGTGTTTGCCGGCGATGCCTTTGTTGTGTCACCGCTGACACGCGATGCTGACACCATTAGCGCCATGTTGCCGGCGCTGAAGCCTGGCATTATGCCGGTACAGGGCAGTCGAGCGGACCTGGGTTTGCTGAAAGCAGCAGAACTGCTGCAGCAGGCAGGGCGGTTACGGGGGGAAATACTGCTGCTGGCCGACTCCTATACGGATCAGCGAACTATCGAGGCAGCAGAGAAACTTCGAAAACAGGAGATGATTACCTCAGTACTGGGAATGGGGACACAGCAGGGTGCGCCATTACCGACCGGACAGGGTGGTTTTTTTACCAATAATGATGGGGATGTGATTACGACCCGACTTGATATGCCTGCAATGAAAAAGCTTGCCAGGGCAGGCGGCGGTCACTATGCCAGCCTTTCTGCCAATGACGCGGATATCACCAGGCTAATGGAAACGCGCGTCAAAGGTTCACGAAGTCGTGCAGAAAATGACACTTTCGAGACTGCCCGCTGGAAAGAGACCGGACCCTGGCTGGTTATCCTGCTATTGCCTCTGGCGGCACTGGCTTTCCGGCGTGGTTGGTTGCTGAGTGTTAGCCTGCTCGTTTTGACTGCAATACCAAATGAACCGGCAATGGCCTTCAGTATGACGGACCTGTGGCAGCGCCAGGATCAGCAGGCGCATAAAGCCCTGCTGGCAGGTGAGGTGGAACGGGCATCAGAACTGGCTAAAGATCCTTTGCGCAAAGGT
>JAUWVE010000090.1 GCA_030617565.1 Gammaproteobacteria bacterium
TGAACCATCCAGTAGAATACCACCAAAGTCGGGGGCTGGCCCTGATTTGATCGAGCCCTGGGTTAAATAGGCTCGAATACCCAGAAAAACCGCCAGAACGACCAGCACCTGGGTGATGTTGCGCATTAGTGTTTTTTTGCCAGGAGTCATAGGGAAAGGTTAAAGGTTAATTGACTAAGGACTAAGGACTAAGGACTAAGGACTAAGGACTAAGGACTAAGAAGCAGTATAGACGGGTTTTCTTTCGTCTTTCTACTTTTAGCTTTCTACTTTGCATTACCCTGGTTCATTACCTGCGAGCCATTTGATGTTGCAGCCCATGCTTGGTTTTTGTTCATCTGAAATGGCCTGCCCTGCCAGTAGGGCATCTGCAGCAGCGCGCAAGTCTACGCCGGTTACCGGCACATCGTTACCGGGTCGACTAGCGTCGAACTGGCCGCGGTAGACGAGTTTCCTGTCGCCATCATAGAGGAAAAAATCCGGTGTGCAGGCGGCCTGATAAGTGATGGCCGTCTGCTGGCTTTCATCAAATAAATAGGGAAAGGTATAACCTGCCAGCTTGATTTCCTGCGCCATCATCTCAGGGCTGTCGTCCGGGCGATTGGTGATGTCATTGGCATTGATTCCTACTACAGCCATCCCCCTGGCCTGATATTCGATGGCGAATGTAGATAAGGCCTCACGCAGATGAATGACGAAGGGGCAGTGGTTGCACATGAAGATGACAAGCAATGCTTTGGCTTCGCTGAAGTCATTGAGTGAATAGAGCTTTCCAGATGGATCGGGAAGAGAGAAGTCCGGGGCTGGCAGACCCAGTTGGGGCATGTTTGAGGGAGTCAAAGACATAGTTTAGTTTCAAGTTTCAAGTCTTTAGAATCATATACGAATAAATGTCTACCTGGTATCTTTGATCTTTCGCCGCGGGGCGCGCCTCCCACAACAATTCAAACAATCTTTCAATGAACAATCATTGTATTTGATTTTTCTTGAAACTTGAAACTTGAAACTTGGAACTTGGAACTAAATACACAATACTATCGGTCAGCTCCTTAGTAAAAATAAATCCATGTCCTCAAAACCTGAACAACCCGAAACGCGAATCGACAAATGGCTCTGGGCTGCGCGCTTCTTCAAGACTCGCAGCCTTGCCGCTGCCGCCGTTAAGGGTGGCAAGGTGCGGGTCAATGGTGGCCGGGCGAAGCCTTCCCGGCAAATTAAAATTTTGGACCAATTACACATACAGCGCGGTGATTTTTTGTTTGATATTACGATTAATGCGATCGCAGAAAAACGTGTTTCAGCTAAGCAGGCTCAGTTGCTATATACTGAATCACAGGAAAGTATCCAGCATCGTGAAGAGCTTACAGAAACGAAACGGATTGAGAGAAAGGCCAGTGCACAGTATGGAGGCCGGCCGGATAAACAGGGAAGACGGAACCTTCGGCGTTTGCAGGGGAAGGGGTGACGAAACGAATTAGGTTTTAGGTTTTACGTAAACCCACTGCTGTCCCATAAAGGTTCTGTAGGTTCGAATTTATTCGAAAAATCCTGTGCGAATGAATTCGCACCTACAAAAACCTGCCTATAACGGCATGATAGACGTTGCCAATAGTTCTATTAGCATGCCTCGTTATTTCATGTTGAACATTCATCGAGAACAGGTAAATCTAAATTTATTCAATACCTTAATGGAATTGTATGTTATTTTTATGGGACAGCAGTGACGTAAACCATAAAACCCTTTGCCGTGAAGGCAAAGGCACTATTGGCCGATGATTGCAGCGAGTATTACGTTAAACGTATCTGCTGAATAGGCCGGTAAAATCAGGATGGAGCCCAGGATTAATGCGCCGAAAAATGTTTTCATACAGTCTTTCATAATGCCTCCGGTTTTTCCTTTGGAACATGAACTACTAGTAATCGCCGCACCTCATGCACGACGAATCAAATAATTATATCGCATCTCTCACTATATTACAATATTATAATATTAGATCTAACCAACCTAACTGAAGATGGCATGAACGGTTTTTCGAATATGGTGTCGGATTGGATTAGAAGAAGATTCAAGTTTCAAGGCTAAAGGCTAAAGGCTAAAGGCTAAAGACAAAAGACAAAAGACATAAAGATTAAATTACAATGACTAAACTTGAAACTTGATACTACTACCGTGAAACACAGCTCCTTACCCATAGCCCTTTTTTTCCTTTCTATTTTCTTCTTCCTGTCCTCGCCAGTTGTTGCGCAGCAAGAGCAACCGCCTGCGCCTGTCGAAGTTGCCACGGCAGTGATGATGGAAATTGCACCGGTGATTGAAGTGGCGGGTACTGTTATTAGCCGGGATGATGCGCAGCTAGCGGCAGAAGTTGCAGGCAGGGTTACCTGGATGGCGGAGGTTGGGCAGTTTATTGCGAAAGGTGAAGCGGTAGCGCATATTGATGACAAACGTTTGCAGCTGCAAAAGCGTGAATCTGAAAGTAAGGTAAAGGCTGCCCGAACCCGGATCGGCTACTTGAGCAAAGAAAGTAAACGCCTGCAGCAATTGGCGAAGAAGCAACACACCAGCCAGACGGTGCTGGAAAAAACGCTTAGAGACTATGATGTCTCGCTGGCGGATCTTGAGGCAGCAGAGACACGGCTTGACCTGATTGAGGACAATATCGGCAAGACCCGTATTCTCGCCCCCTTTAACGGCTATGTCACCGAGCGCCATAAAATGTCCGGTGAGCATGTCAAGGTGGCTGAAAAGGTGGTGCACCTGGTCGGTATTGAAAATATCGAAATTGAGGCCAGTGCACCGCTGATGTATGTACGCTATGTACAGAAGGATGCAGCCCTGGATGTTAAAAACCGTGATCAAAAAACCATTGCAAGGGTAAGCTCTCTGGTCTCTATCGGCACCGGTCAGTCACGACAGTTCATCATGCGTCTGACTATTAAGCAGCAGAATGATCAGCAGGACTGGATCCCCGGCATGGCGGTACGGGTTTCTGTACCGACGCAGAAAAAAGAATCCAGGCTGGTTATACCGCGCGATGCCATGGTCATCCGCCGGGATGGCATTTATGTTTTTCGTGTCGGGGACGACAATACCGTAGAACGAATACAAGTGACTCCCGGCGCCGCTGCCGGGGGGAATATTGCCATCGCAGGTGAAATCAAAGATGGGGACAAGGTAGTCATTCGCGGCAATGAGCGATTGCGTCCGGGACAGAAGGTTACGGTCACCACACTGAATCTATGAACCTCACCCGTATCAGCCTGTCCAATCCGGTTGCGGTCATCGTCGGCATCCTGCTGATTTCATTGTTTGGCATTATCAGCATTACACGTCTGCCGATACAGCTAATACCCGTTGTAGAACGGCCTGTCATCCAGATCACCACTAACTGGCGTGCCGCAGCGCCTAAAGAAGTCGAAGCCGAGATTGTTGAGCCACAGGAAGATGTGCTACGCGGGCTGCCGGGCATGACGAAGCTGGTCTCTGAATCTTCACGCGGGAGTGGCAAACTCACTATCACCTTCAACAGCGGCATCGATATGCAACGCGCCCTGCTGGACGTGCTTAGCCGCCTGAACCGAGTGCAGCGTTATCCCGAGGATGCTTCGGAACCGATACTCAGCCTGGTAGGTGACAACACCCGCCCTATCGCCTGGCTGATCATCAAACCCCTGCCCGGCAACGAGCGGCCCATCAATACCTACCAGGACTTTATCGAAGACGTAGCACAAACCCGTCTCGAACGGGTTCCGGGTATCGCCCAGGCCGAAGCCTTCGGCGGGCGGAAGCAGGAGATACGCATCACCTTTGACCCCTATCTTGCCGCCAGCCTGGGTGTTGAACTACCTGTTGCAGCAAAACTTGCCGGGGGTACAAAGGATGTCTCCGCTGGCACAGCCGATGTAGGCAAGCGCCGCTATACCTTGCGTTTTGCCGGTAACTACTCTGTCGAAGACCTGCCCGGCATGATCATAGACTGGCGCAATGGCAACCCGGTACGCCTGTCGGACATTGCAAAGGTAGAAAAGCGCTTTATGGACAAGCAGGGCTTTGTTATGCAAAACGGCGAGCTGGCCATGGCGCTGAATGCCAGCCGTGAACAGAATGTCAATGTGCTGGAGGTCATGGCTGGACTGAAGGAGGCAGTCGAAGATCTGCGTGCAGGCCCCTTAAAGCGTGCAGGGCTGTCGATACAGCAGGTCTATGATGAGACCATTTATATCGATCGCTCGATCGCGATGCTGGCCACTAACATGGTGCTCGGTGTGTTACTGGCAATCGGCATACTGTGGTGGTTCCTGCGCCGCTTCCGCGCCACATTGATGGTTGCACTGGCCATTCCTGTCTCATTATTGCTGACCTTTATGGTGTTATATGCCAGTGGTCGAACGCTGAATGTCATCAGTATCGCTGGTCTGGCATTTGCTGTCGGCATGGTGCTGGATGCCGCCATTGTGGTACTGGAAAATATTGTCAGGCTGCGTGAAAAGGGCGTTGATGCCGGCGAGGCGGCCGAGCTTGGCACCTCGCAGGTATGGGGTGCTCTACTGGCCTCAACAGCCACCACTGTTGCGATATTCCTGCCGGTAGTCTTTCTTGAAAATGAAGCCGGCCAGTTGTTTGCTGATCTGGCTTTGGGCATTGCCGTGGCGGTCACCGGCTCGTTAATCATAGCCGTCACAATATTACCCACTGCAAGCCGTTACTGGCTGCGTGAGGTGAAAAACAGCGACAAGCATGCACACTGGTGGGATGCCATTACAAGTAAAATAATGGCACTAACAAATGGAAAAAAGCGTCGGGCAGCCTGGATTTCCGGACTCGTCATCCTGCCAGTACTAATCACAGTACTGGCCATGCCCAGCGCCAGTTATATGCCAAAAGGAAACCGGAACCTGGTATTTGCATTTATCCTGCCGCCACCCGGTACCAATGCAGAGACCATGGAAAAGGAGATGGGCCGCTTTGTTGCTGACAAAATGGCACCTTATCTTGATGGCACGGCAGAACCGGCCTTAAGCGATTATTTCTTTGTCACAGGTCGCCGTGCATTCATGGGTGCTCGTGCGAAAGACCCGACCCGCACCGGTGAGGTCGTCATACTTATCAATAAAATACTCATGCAATTACCCGGCACACTTGGCTTCGCCTCCCGCGCAACCCTTTTCGGCGGCTTTGGTGGCGGCAAGATCGACGTCGACCTGCAGGGAAGTGATATCAACAGCCTGCTTGAAGCCGCTATTGCCGGCTTTGCTCTGATCAATGAGAAATTACCCGGTTCATCGGTACGACCAAAACCCGGCCTCTCGCTCAGCGAACCGGAACTGTTACTGAAACCGGATGAGCGCAGCATTGCCGAGGCAGGCTGGGACCGGCAAACCATTGCCAACATTACCCGTGCCTTTGGCAATGGCCTGTATCTCGGTGATTATTTTGATGGTGATAAGCGGCTGGAGATGATTCTTCGCTCGTCACCGTGGGAGACACCGGAGCAATTACAGGCCATGCCGGTGGCCACACCCGATAATGGTGTACAGACCCTGGGTGAGCTGACCCATATTGTGCGTACGGCTGGCCCCGATTTAATCCGCCGCATCGACCGCCGCCGCACTATCACGCTGCAGGTAAAACCGCCGGATAATATGTCACTTGAAGATACGCTGAATGTATTGCGTACTGAAGTCGGCACTGAACTGGAACAGTTACTGCCAGCCGATGGCAGCATCCAGTACGCCGGTGCTGCCGAGAAACTGGAAGAGGCCCTGGCCAGCATGAGTGGCAGCTTCCTGCTAGCTATCGTCATACTCTATCTATTAATGAGTGCCCTGTTCCGCTCCTTTACCGATAGCCTGCTGGTACTGGTTGCTATTCCACTGGCTATCGTTGGCTCCGTTTTAACACTGAACCTGACCAATACCCTGTTAAACGTTGTGCCGCCATTGTTTGGTAAATTGCCGCAGTCACAACCGATGGATCTGTTGACCATGATTGGCTTCATTATCCTGCTGGGACTGGTAGTCAATAACGCCATCCTGCTGGTACACCAGACCCGTGTCGCCGAACGTGAAGGCCAGAGCAGACGCAACGCCGTCGCCCAGGCCATCCATCGCCGCCTGCGCCCGATACTGATGAGCACAATGACCAGCATCGGCGGCATGCTGCCCCTGTTGTTAATGCCGGGTGCGGGAACTGAGCTTTACCGCGGCATGGCAGCGGTTATTGTCGG
>JAUWVE010000157.1 GCA_030617565.1 Gammaproteobacteria bacterium
ATAACGATATCAGTCGCACTTGCACCACGCGCACGCATGGCACTGAACGCCTCATGGCCAGGTGTATCAAGGAAGGTCATACCACCATGCCCTGTTTCTACATGATAGGCGCCAATATGCTGGGTAATCCCGCCTGCCTCGCCACTGGCAACGCGTGTTTTACGAATATAATCCAGTAGAGATGTCTTGCCATGGTCGACATGCCCCATAACCGTAACAATTGGATTGCGTGGCTTAAGTTCATGCTCGCCCGCATCAACCTGTGAGAAAATATCTTCCGGTGTTTCCGCTTTAGCCTCTTTCGCAACATGCCCCATTTCTTCAACAAGCAGGGTGGCAGTATCGCTATCAAGCATCTGGTTAATAGTCACCATCATACCCATGCCCATCAGAACTTTGATCACTTCACCTGCCTTAACAGACATAGCTGCTGCAAGATCCGCAACGGTGATAGTTTCAGGTATCTCTATCTCATGGATCACGGGTTCTGTGGGTTTTTCAAAAATGTGCTGATCCGTGATACTCGTTTGAACTTTCTGATTGCTACGGCGCTTGGGCTTGCGTCGTTTGCCTTTACCGGCAGCAACATGAAGTTGCTCTCGTCCCTTACCAAAACCAGCATGATCCTTGTTACGGGCAGATTTGTCTTTCTTTGCCGGGGCCTGTTTACCCGGTCGAGGACCGGCACTCTTTTTAGGCTCTTCAGTGTGGTCAGTTCTGGCTACTTTTTTGGCTTCTCCCTTTGCTGTCATTTCTGCTTTTTCAACATCAGCCTTACGTAATTCCTCTGCCTCAGCCTCTGCTTTGACCCTGGCAGCCTCTTCCTCCGCAGACTTTTTAGCTAAAGTTTCAGCTTCTTTAGCCTCATTGATTTCAGCCTGCTTTCTTTCCTCTGCTTCTTTCTCCAGTCTGATCTTTTCTTCTTCTTTGGCCTGGACTTCGTCAATTACACCCTTGTTAACAAATGTGCGCTTCTTGCGTACTACAACTTGAACCGCATGTGCACCACCTGTGCGCGACGTCTGTCGAATTTCACTGGTCGTTCTTCTGCTAAGCGTGATTTTATTACGCGATTTTGGTAACTCAGCGCCAGCATCACCGCTCAGGTGCTTGAGCAGCAGCATTTTTTCGTCATTCGTCAGGTCATCGCCAACTTTTTTGCCCTTGATGCCTGCTGCAGTCAACTGCATCAAAAGATGCTCCGGTTCAACACCGATTTTTTGTGCAAAACTTTTAATATTGGTCTCTGACATAACTCATCTCTCTCCCCTTTTTCGGGGTGCTCGAAAACTCAGCATATTCAAATCTAATTAGCCCTTTGCCTGCTTTACTCAAACCAGGGTGCTCGTGCAGTCATAATCAACTGCTTGGCATGCTCTTCGTCCATTTCCTGAATCTCAAGCAATTCATCAACGGCAAGCTCTGCCAGGTCTTCCTGAGACACTACGCCGCTGCTTGCCAGCACTTTTGCAGTGTGTTCATCCATTCCGTCCAGTGCCAGCAGATCGGCATCCGGATTGGCATTTTGCAAAACCTCTTCTTCAGCAATAGCTGAAGTCAATAATGCATCTGCTGCACGGTCACGCAGTTCGTCGATCAAAGCATCATCAAATTCTTCAATCGCCTCCATTTCCTGGCGAGGAACATAAGCAACTTCCATTACAGAGGTAAAGCCTTCCTGTACCAGTATCATTGCGACATCTTCATCCACATCAAGTTGAGCGGAGAACATTTCGATTAGCTTTTGTGCTTCACCCTGACCCTTTTCTTCAGCCCCACTCTCCGACATGACGTTCAGCACCCAATCGGTGAGCTTTGACGCCAGTTGAACATTCTGACCACTGCGTCCAATCGCCTGGGCAAGCTGAGACTCGTCTACGATAACATCAATAGAATGATCTTCTTCATCAAGCATGATGGACAGGATTTCTGCCGGTGCCAGCGCATTTATGACAAATTCAGGGACTTCGGGCGACCATTTAATAATGTCTACACGCTCTCCGGCAATTTCATTAGATACACTCTGCACACGCGATCCACGCATGCCTACACAGGCCCCGACAGGATCAATTCGGCCATCCATGGATTGCACTGCTATCTTTGCACGTGAACCAGGGTCTCTGGCTGCACCATGAATCTTGATTAGGTCTTCGCCAACTTCCGGCACTTCAAGCTCAAACAGTTTAATCAGTAATTCCGGGGAAATACGGCTAAGTAATAACTGCGGCCCACGATTTGCATAACGAACTTCTTCCAGAATCGCTCTTATTCGATCACCTTTACGCAATCCCTCTCTCGGAATCATATTTCGCTTGGGCAGCAGTGCTTCCGTGCCGTTGATTTCGACTATCGCATCACCACGTTCCATACCTTTCACTATACCGGTGATCATCTCACCCTGACGACCTTCGAAATCACTGACGATTTGTTCGCGTTCTGCCTCGCGAACTTTCTGCATAATAACCTGCTTGGCTGCCTGGGCGGCAATTCTGCCAAAAACAACTGGCTCGATGCTTTCTTCTATAACATCACCGGCGACTAATTCAGGGTAGTCTTCTTTAGTTGAACTCAGTAATAGCTGCTTATCGGGATGCTCGATATCCTGTCCATCTTCAAGCGATTCATCATCAATAATCTCCCATACACGAAAACTTTGATATTCGCCCGTATCTCTATCGATCTCTACCCTGGCATCAATATCCATGGGGTTGAGCTTACACGTAGCCGCTGCCAGAGCGGCCTCAATTGCCTGAAAGATGACTTCCTTCCCAAGCCCTTTCTCACGTGAGACGGCATCTGCCATCATGAGAATTTCATTTTGCATAACAAGCCTCGCTAACTATCCAATACAGGTACCAGATTTGCTTTCTCGACTATATCAAGAGGAATTTCATATTCCTCATTGTCGACAGCAACAAACAGATTCTTTCCATCAAATGATTCAAGTACACCCTTGAAGTTCTTTCTCCCAAGAACAGCTTCAGTACTGCGAATTTTAACTAATTCACCTGTAAACTGCTTAAAATGTTCAGGTTTAACCAGTGGTCTGTCCAGACCCGGTGATGAAACCTCCAGTGTGTAGCGATTATGCAGGGGATCTTCAACATCCAGTATGCCGCTAATCTGATAGCTGACCGCCTGACAATCCTCTACAGTAATGCCTTTTTCCGAATCAATATAAATTCGCAGAACCGTACCATTACCGCTGCCTGTCAGCTCAACGCCAACAAGTTCATAAGCCATTGATTCAACAACCGGCTCAAACATGTCATTTAATTTCTTTTCCAGCCTATCCATTCATTCTCAGCCACTTTTGGCTCCAGACAACCCCGGCCAACAGCAAACCGGGCCCGAAAAAACAAGACCCCGCATTGCGGGGCCTTATTTTTATAAAAACTTGGTAGCGGGGGCCGGATTTGAACCTACGACCTTCGGGTTATGAGCCCGACGAGCTGCCAGACTGCTCCACCCCGCATCAGACGGAGGGCATCATACTCATGACAGCATTATTTTTCAACAGGCAGAGGGATTTATTTATTGTGCTGGCGCAAGGAG
>JAUWVE010000224.1 GCA_030617565.1 Gammaproteobacteria bacterium
CCGGCAGGCGCCATGACGCGTCTATCTGCTTCATCCTGTATAACATCAACGATATCATCAACGGTAATACGACCCAGCAGGTGATGATCGTCATCTACTACTGGGGCAGATATCAGGTTGTAGCGGGCAAATGCCTGTGCAACTTCCTGTTCATGTTGATGGACAGAAAACGAGCGTATGCTGGTTTTAATAATTTCGTCAATACGTTGTTCATCATCTGCGGTAACCAGATCAGATAAAAACAGAACACCTATCAGTTTATTATTTCGGTCAACCACGAAGAGCTTATCTGTGTATTCTGGCAATTCATTCAGCATGCGGAGATATCGACGGGTTACCGCAACCGTTACTCGGGGTCGGATTGCCACCGCGTCGATGTCCATCAAGCCACCGGCAGTATCCTCAGCGTAGGAAAGTACGGCATTCAGCTGATCACGTTTTTCTCTGTCCGCGATGTACAGAACTTCAGCGATGACTTCATCGGAGAGCTCTGGTATCAGGTCGGCTATTTCATCCGTGTCCAGACTATTGACGGCGGCGGCCAGAGAATGGCTGTCCATGTCGGCCATCAGGCCCTCGCGCACCCCTTCAGATAATTCAACCAGGGTTTCACCGCGCCGTGCGTTATCAATGTGGGGCCATATCAGGTCACGGCTTTCCGGGGGAATGGATTCCAGCAGGCGGGCAATATCCGCCGGGTGCAGGCTCTGCAGATTAGCCTGAGCCTGTTCAATACCCGACTCATTCAGCACAGAAATAATGTGCTCGACCTGGTCTTTGGCGTTAGTGGTATTTGCTGCAGTCATGGTGGCTCCGCTCAAGCTTGGGCGGAGTTTAGCAGATAGAGAAGGTCAGGGGGAAAGGGGAAAGGAGGAAAGGGGAAAGGAGGAAAGGGGAAAGGTCAAAGGTAAAAGGTCAAAGGTCAAAGGTAAATCAAAAGATTAATGAGCAATGACACAAAGAGAGTTACGGTTTTGACCTTCCTTTCCCCTTTCCCCTTTCCTCCTTTTACCTATTTCCCCTGCCGTTAAACCTTTTTGCCTGCCAGCAGCTTACGTGACAATTTTTTTGCACTGCTGGAATCCAGTTTGCGGATGATGGCCTTGGCCTCGAGAAGGTTTGCTGGATCCATGCTTAGCTGGCGCAGCCCGAGACCTATCAGCACCTCGATCAGTTTTGGATCCCCAGCCATTTCACCGCATAGGGTAACCGGGATGCCCGCCTTGTTTGCAGCACGTACGGTCATCTCGATTAAGCGCAGCACGGACGGGTGCAGTGGATTGTATAGATAACTTACTTCATCATCTACACGGTCAATAGCGAGGGCATACTGGATCAGGTCATTGGTGCCAATGGAGAAAAAGTCCAGGTGAGGCGCGAACAGGTCTGCTGATATGGCTGCTGCTGGAACCTCGATCATGCCACCAATCTGCATTTTGGAATTAAACGAAATCTTTTCTTCGCGCAGTGCTTTACGGGTATCCTTGATAAGAGATAAAACCTGAAATAATTCATTCAGGCTGGACATCATCGGGATCATCATTCGTACGCGACCGTGTGCGGAGGCACGCAGTATGGCGCGTAACTGCGGGATAAATAGTGATGGATTGTCGAGGCTCATTCTGATGCCGCGCAGCCCGAGTGATGGATTGAGAACGGCCTCACCACTGTATTCAAACTGTTTGTCAGCACCAAGGTCCATGGTGCGGATGGTCACCGGTTGTTTATTAAAGCGGCGAATGACACGCATGTAGGCATTGAAATGATCAGTCTCTGTAGGCATTTTCTGCCGGTTCAGATAGAGAAATTCGGTGCGAAATAAACCAATTCCCACCGCTTTAACATTTGAGGCATGACGCGCATCCTGTGGCAGGTCAATGTTGGCCAGCAGGCAAATCTTTTGACCATCTGTAGTGACAGCCGGGCTTTTTGTGAGTCTTTCCAGCTTGCGGGTATTTTCCAGTATTTCTTTTTTTAGTTTGCGGTAGGCAGTCAGTGTCTTTTTGTCTGGTGCAATAATGACGTCGCCATTACGGCCATCAACAATCAGCTTGTCACCATGGCGGATATAGCGGGTTGCGGCGTGTAAGCCAACTATGGCAGGGATGCCCAGACTGCGAGCGAGGATGGCAGAGTGAGAGATCGGG
>JAUWVE010000177.1 GCA_030617565.1 Gammaproteobacteria bacterium
AGTTATCAAAAACCCAGGATAGTAGGCGGATTTATGAGAGGCTTTTTTCCACAATAGCTGTCGGTCATCCTCAGACAACACACCCGGCTGCAGCAACAGGCTCACTGTTTCGACTATACGTAGGGCTTCTGCCTCAAATGGCAGAAATTCCATCAGGAACATAGCCATCTGCTGCCCCAATTCATCATCTACAACACTCTGATGACGCAGCAGGGTGCGGGCAACATCTTCTGTCGGCAGGGCCCACCAGACATGCCGGGCAATATCTACCGGCAGATCCTTTGTGTGAGCAACGGCTACCACGGCCTCGGTTTCACCAAGTTTAAGCAGATTTTGCAGGCTTTCCGCCTTTCTCGACTGCCCCATCCTTGTCCAGCGATGTATATAGACCGGATAACCAATCGGAGAGCCCAGTACATAGGTAGAGATCGTCTCCTTGACCATGCCGATATATTTCTCATCGCGGCAGTTTGCATTCAGTACAATCTGAGCCTCACCCTTTTCCGTCAGGGCATCAATGAGCATTTTTGATTCGTCTATGCGCAGGGCATAAAGGTTTTGCCTGAGCAGCACATTCAGTCGAAGATTGTCTTCATTGCAAAGTGGCATGTCAGTTCAGCTGTACCCGGGTACCGAAAGGTACCTTGTTCTTGCCCTTCACCAGCCAAAGCACATCGATGGCAGGCTCCTTCTCAGGAAACCTGCCTTCAGCATCTGTAAAATAGACCAGCAAATCCGGCTGCATGTCCTGCTGAGCCAGCCACTCAAAGGGAGGTAAAAAAGAGGTGCCGCCCCCCCCCGTCAGCTTTTCCGGTAATGCGACTTCTTCCCATGGTTCAAATACCCATGGACAGTCACCGACCAGCTTCACATCACAGGCGAGCAGACTAATACGGGCGGATAATTGCCCCTTGATTGCATTAATCTCACTGAGAAATTCACCGATTTCAGTCGTACTGATCGAGCCGCTGGTGTCCACTACGATAGCAATATTGACCTCGGTGCTGCGTAAGCTGGGATAGATAGCCGGCCCGTCGCGTCGATTTGACGGTCGCATGTAATTATAGTCATTACGGGCAATGTAACTGAGGTAACGCGACAGCAACATGCGCCAGGGCAAACTGGGCTGCAGTAGATGATCGACCAGCCGTGCCAGTGAGCCGCCCAGTTTACCTGCCTGCATCGCCTGCTGAGCCGCCCCGGCAAGACGCTGCTGCCATTGTACAGACAGGTCCTCGCGCTGCTGACCGCTTAACGGACGTGGGCGCCTGGCACCCCCTGCATCACTGTCAGACTCAGCCCTGCCACCGATTTTACCTTTCACTTCGCTGCCACCGCCCTTTTCGGTTACCTCGCCATCGGCTGCAGACTGATCACCATGGGATGGCATTTCACCATTGCCCTCACCCTGATCACCCTCATCTTCTTCCGCATCATACACATGCTGGTCTATGGTCTGGTCAGCCATTTTCTTGTCCAGATAGGGATAGATCTCTTCCGCTGTCATGTCAGCAAAGCCTTTGTCATAGAGTATGCCAAAGGGTGCGGTCAATCCTTCATCCAGCAACAGTGGATTAATGGCATAGTCACAGGCAATATCCCAGCGCCATTTAACACGGTTTTCCCTGCGGGAAAAATGCGCGAGACCACAGTGCAGCGCCTCATGGGCGAGCATAAATTCGGTCTCAGCCAGCGAAAGCGAATCTATGAATTCGGCATTGTAATAGAGCTTTTGCGCATCCGTGGCCGTTGTTTTACACCATTTTCTATCGGCGGCCACCAGTGGCAAACGCAGCACCAGGGCACCAAGAAAGGGACGATCCAGGATCAATCTTGTGCGTGCGGTAGCCAGCTTCTGCTCTACTCCGGTATGAGTCATTTACTTAAGAAACCTCTGAGATACACGGGCTATCGTCCAAATACCATCAGATCAGCAATCGACTCCGCCCATTGATCAAATTCGGGAACAGCATACATTTCTTCGCCCAACGCCCGATTCATATCGGACACCATCATCACCCCCATCTCCCGCTGCGGAAAACTACCGGCAAAACTTAAAATGTTTCCAATTACCTCTGTCGCCTCATCGCTGCCCTTGACACGGATTGCACGGCCAACCAACGCAGAGGCAACTGCATATTGCAGATCCACTTCCTGTGGAACAGAGACATCTTCGCCTGCAGTAATCCGGTCGAGGTCGGGCATATTGGAGAGGTTGTCGATATAGGCCTTCAATTCAATGCCGGTTGCAGGTCCGACACAGGCCTGCAATGTCTCAGTGAGTAGATCAGGCTGCTGTTCAAACTTTTGTAATGCATTATTGGCAAACTCCCAGGAACGCGGGGTAGGAAAAGCCACCGGGTTATGTGCCGGGTCAAATTCAAACAGTTTTTCTGGGCGAAAACGCAGAAAGGCGATTACTCTGTCATCTATGCCATTTGAATAGGCCCAGCTAACCCAGTCATCCAGATTAATATCGACATCGAAATGTGAAAATCGGTTAGCCAGCGGTGATGGCATGGTATAGGTAACACCACGATCCCCCTGCCGATTGCCTGCTGCAAAAATTGCCCAGCCGTCGGGCACCCTGTATTCACCCAGGCTGCGATCAAGAATCAGTTGATAAGCCGCGGCAGATACACTTGGTGGGGCGGAGGTGATTTCATCGAGAAACAGGATGCCCGTCTCACCGTGACGCTCTGCATTGGGCAGCATGGAGGGAATTGCCCATTCGACAAAATTATCCACCCGCATCGGTATACCTCGCAGATCACTGGGTTCCATTTGTGACAGTCGCACATCAATAACTTTTGCATCATGCGAACTGGCAATCTGCTGCACAATCTGTGATTTCCCCACACCCGGCGGGCCCCACAGCATGACAGGCGTATGCAAACCTTCACTTGCACTGAGGAACTCCCGTTCCAGAACTTTAATTAAATGGGC
>JAUWVE010000165.1 GCA_030617565.1 Gammaproteobacteria bacterium
CGCAACGTATTTCTTGAAATACGAGCCGGTACCGGTGGCGATGAAGCAGCCCTGTTTGCCGGTGATCTATTCCGTATGTACAGCAACTATGCAGAAAAGAACCGTTGGAAAATTGAGGTATTAAGCCATAGTGATGGTGACCATGGTGGCTACAAGGAGATCATCACGAGAATTAGCGGCAAGCGCGTCTATTCACGCCTTAAATTTGAGTCTGGTGCACACCGTGTGCAGCGGGTGCCACAGACAGAGACGCAGGGCCGTGTTCATACTTCTGCCTGCACCGTTGCCGTCATGCCGGAAGCCGATGAAGTGGATGAGATAGATATTAATACCGGTGACCTGCGAATCGACACCTACCGCGCATCCGGCTCGGGCGGTCAGCACATCAACAAGACGGACTCAGCTGTTCGTATCACCCATCTGCCTACCGGGCTGGTAGTCGAATGTCAGGACGAACGCTCACAGCACAAAAACAAGGCCCGCGCGATGAGTGTGCTGCAGTCAAGGTTGCTGGATCAGATACAGAGCGCACAAAAGGCCGAACAGGCCGAAACACGAAAATCCCTGGTCGGCAGCGGCGATAGATCAGAACGAATCCGTACCTACAACTTCCCGCAGGGCAGGGTAAGCGACCATCGCATCAATCTTACACTGTACAAACTCGATGAACTGATGACAGGGAGTCTGGATATGATCATCGAACCGCTGGTAACCGAACATCAGGCAGATTTGCTGGCGAATCAGGGTTAAGGATGTTGTACGTATTACGGTTTATGATATATAAAATATTATTCGCCGCGAGGGCGAAGATTTAATTGTGCCCACTATCCTTGAATTGCTCAAACAAGCCCGATCAAGACTGAATGGCCAGGAAGCCGCACAGGAAGCAGAATACCTGATGGAAGCCCAGTGCGGTATCAGCCGCAGTCATCAATTTATTCATCCCGATGAAGAGCTGTCTGAAAGGCAGTGCCAGCAATTTGACTCGGCACTAAAACGTAGAATAGCGGGCGAACCGCTGGCCTATGTCACAGGTACTCGCGGATTCTGGGATATGGAACTGCAGGTGACCCCCGATGTACTGATTCCCCGGCCGGATACCGAATGCCTGGTCGAACAGGCACTGCAACGAATACCGATAGATAGCTGTTGGCAGGTTGCTGATATGGGGACAGGCAGTGGCGCTATTGCCCTTGCCCTCGCACATGAGCGACCGCAGTGTGAAATTATCGCCACAGATCTGTCAATGGCGGCTCTTGTCATCGCAAAGAAAAACGCCCGTATACAGGCCACTAAAAATATATGTTTTGCTGCCGGCTCGTGGTTCCAGCCGATAAAAAACAGGTTGTTTGAAATGATCGTCTGTAATCCTCCGTATATTCCTGTGGACGACCCCCATCTGAAACAGGGCGACCTGCCTGCTGAACCAGAGCACGCACTGATTTCCGGGGTAGATGGACTGGATGCCATCCGACAGATCATCTCCGATAGCATGCTGCATATGAAGCCGGGCGGATATTTATTGCTGGAGCATGGTTATGACCAGGCCGGGGCAGTAATTGAGCTGTTACAGCATGCGGGATATAAGAAGATATTTACCCAAAAAGACTATGGTGGCAACGACAGGGTAAGCGGAGGGAATGTATAGGTCGGATCAAATTCGGACAAAGACTGCGTGATTGTGTCACACCCACATAAGAGTACATGCCGTTAATCTGTTGCTATTCTTAGCGATTGGCCAGATCCTCGATGCAAAAATCATTTCACAGCAAAGAATTTATTTATCGCTAGTATAAGGTTACATAAGAATATGTTAATATACTTATAGTATGATGACTCAAAGTACCTAATAAGGGATATCCTCTAAAGGAGAAATTATGTCATTGATATTAAATGTATTAGTCCTGGTAATGATTATTTATGCTGGAAAGTACACTCGCATCCGTATTACCGATAATGAACCGGGGGAATCAGATTTTTGTAAAAAATATTGTCGATAAGCTGATTTAGCTTATTGCTATCCGTCCATGCCCGGAGTCAGAACCTCATAGCATCCATCCTTCTGTGCCTGTGTACACACCGGGTACAGACTCTGATTTCGGGCATCTTTTTTTTCATTTTCATGCGGAATAAAGAAGATTCATTCAGAGTAGCTTTACTGGCTACCCATAAATAATCCCGGGTAACCACGTTGCCAGCGCCGGCCAGTAGGCCAGCATCACTAACATCAACAATTGAATCGCTATAAACGGCAGTACGCCACGGTAGATTTGCCCGGTAGTTACCGACTTTGGTGCTACCCCGCGCAGATAGAACAGGGCAAACCCAAACGGCGGCGTCAGGAACGAAGTCTGAAGATTGATAGCGATCATGATACCTAGCCAAACCGGGTCTATGCCCATGCTGAGTAATATCGGACCGACGATGGGTACTACGACGAAGGTGATCTCGATGAAGTCGAGAATGAAGCCGAGCAGAAACATAACCAGCATTACTGCGATCATGGCACCGACGATGCCGCCGGGTAAACCACCTAGCAGCTCTGCGATGAGATCATCGCCACCGAAGCCACGAAAAACCAGTGAGAACAGGGAGGCGCCGATCAGTATCATGAATACCATGCTGGTGATTTCCAGTGTTGACCTCGTCACTTGCCGCAGAACTTTTTTGGTGCAGCTTTTCCTTGCGATGGCTAGCAGTGTGGCACCGACTGCCCCGACCGATGCCGCTTCAGTGGGTGTGGCGAGTCCCCCCAGTATCGAGCCGAGCACCGAGACGATGAGCAGCAGTGGCGGGAGCAGCGCAGACAATAGTGCTGCCCATGAATTGCTTTCATTCAAGATCTCTTCCTGTGCTGGCACTTTTTGTGGGCGCAGCCATGCCAGCGACAAAATATAAATAATATACATAACGACCAGTATCAGTCCTGGAATAAGGGCACCGGCAAACAGATCACCGACAGAAACCGTTTCCGGGGAGAAGATGCCCATATCAAGCTGTGCCTGCTGAAAGGCAGATGACAGCACATCGCCCAGCAGAACCAGAATGATAGATGGCGGGATGATTTGTCCCAGGGTGCCGGATGCGCAGATCGTGCCACAGGCGATTGCCGGGTCATAGTTACGCTTCAACATGGTCGGCAGAGCCATCATGCCCATGGTCACTACGGTAGCCCCGACGATGCCGGTACTTGCCGCCATTAGCATCCCGACAAGAATAACCGAGATGCCCAGTCCTCCGCGTAATTTGCCGAACAGAGCTGTCATGGCATCGAGTAATTGTTCTGCAATCCGCGAACGCTCAAGCATGGCGCCCATAAATACAAATAAAGGTACCGCAATCAGGGTCTCATT
>JAUWVE010000115.1 GCA_030617565.1 Gammaproteobacteria bacterium
GTTCGAATTCATTCGAACAAAGCCGGTGCCCGAAACTTTCTTGTGCGAATGAATTCGCACCTACTTTTCAATATATCGCCAGGGGGAGTGAGTTATTGAGGCGAGGCTTTGTTGTCCAGCATGTGATCGGCCAGTTCTACAGCGGCATCTGCAATGCTCTTATCTGACTCTTTGATGCAATATTGGTCAACTGCCTTGAACAGGGTTTCCGCCTTTTTACCAGAGAGTATATCTTCGCCAGTGTTCCAGGCCGTTGATGAGAGAAACCCCAGCACCCAGTTGCCGGCACTGAAATACTCCATCGAAGTGCGCAACTGGGTCCATTCTTTACATGTGACGTTGCCTGCACCCATCATTCTGACTGTCGCTGTGTAGGCGGGCACTGATACGGCTGCCAGCAGTAGCCCGGTGAGTATTTTTGATCTCATAAACAGGCCGATATCTTTCTAATGGCAAATACTACTGGACAGGGAGCCATGATAAGCAAGCGTTAACTGGCGGCTGTTGCCACAGATCTGCTGGCGCAGCAGCTGCTCTGCAAACTGTCCTGACTGAATTTGTGATGATGGCCTGTAAATGACACCAAGCAACTGATTCATAAGGCTTTCCCTGCTGTATACAGGCTTGACCAGTTTGTAGTCATCACCGAGTTTGGCCAGTTTTGCCAGGCTGTTGATGGCCTCGCTGCGATATTGTGTGCCATCGATCAGACCGTAAGCCTGTGCTGTTTTGTTATCGAAAATCTGGGCACCCATCTCGTTACGGATCATCTCAGGTTCCATATTACGATTTTTAGCAACATGGCTGACGAAGTTCTGATACTCATTGTTGACCCCGGCTTTGAGATTGGCAACTTCCTCAGCACTGGGTTTTCTGAATGGGTTGCCGATATCTTTGCCACGTCCTGCTGTTATGGCAGTCTGTTCGATGCCACCCTCTGTCACGATACCGCCGCCAAACAGTCCGCCGTCGGTGGCTATGGGTTTGTTAAAGTAGGTCAACGAAGGGCCCAGCACGCCGATACTGCCAATCAGGCTGCCGTAGTCGGCATAGATGCTATTTGCAGCCACCATCGCCATGACGCCACCTGAAGCAGACATGCCTTCTATATACACAACGACCGGGTTGCCGGTAGCTTCACGATATTTATTGATAGCACGGTAGATGGCCTGAGAGCCAAATATTGTACCGCCGGGGGTACGAAACGGCATGAAAATACCTTTTATGCTCTCATCTTCAGCAGCGTCTTCCAGCGTATCAACGATATCGTAGCCGTAGGTCAGGAAATCTCTGAGGCCGAAGCTGAAATCTTCTTCCGGTGCACTGCCAAGAATGATGCCGCTAACGGGTACAGTGAGCAGTTTGTTTTCGCTGTCTTCATCGCCTGATACATAGCTATAGCCAGCTTCTTCGACATCTTGCAGCTTACTGAAGCTGCTGGTGCTGACGCCAACGCCAGTACCCAGCCCTATGAAAAACAGGCTGAAAAGGAAGATGATGATGAAAAAACTGATGATGGAAAACAGAGTCTGGCCAAATATTCGAGCAAAGTAATTAAGTATATTTTTCATGTTTATCGGGTATTCCGGAACTGAACTTGATCATTCAGCCTGTAGGGTTAAATGTATAAATAATATATGGAGTATATAGAGGCAAAATTCAAGATTCCAGAATCTTGTACAGGCCTGACAAAATACCCGTGTTTTAATTCCCCTTAATCATTATGATTGATAAATGAACGATTCAGGACAGCATGCCCTTTGAAAAACAACTGTATAACCGTGTACATACCTGGCTTATGGGCATTGTTGCGCCATACAAACAAAGAAATGCCGTCTTTGCAGCAACTGCTCAAACGCAGCGATAATCACTCTGAAAGCACGCTTGAATCCGAGACTTTGCTGTTAAACCGGCTCGGCTGGCAAGGAAAATATGAGGATGACGTGCCCGTAGCAGCCGTTGAAAAACTGGCAGTGGACAACAGCAGTGATGGTTACTGGTTCCGTGCAGATCCGGTGAATCTGCAGGAAGACCAGAATTACCTGATGATGAGTTATCCGTCTGTGTTTAAGCTTGATCCGGATGAATCGAAGTCACTGACTGATAGTATCAATCAGCATTTTGCGGAAGATGGCTGGCATATTGAGGTACTGGATAACAACCGATGGTATTTGAAACTTGATAAGAACCCGGACATCACGACTACTCCGGTATGGCGCGTGGTGGGACGGGATGTTTTCAATCTTATGCCAGCGGGAGAAAACAGCGCTCAATGGCATAGCTGGCTAATGGAATTGCAGATGTTGCTGTTCAGTCACCCGGTAAATGAAAAAAGGACAGAGCAGGGGCTTGCAGCTATCAATGGGCTATGGCTATGGGGTGGGGGCAGTCTGCCTGAGCTGTCAAACAGGCATCAGTTTTGTCTGCGAGGTGATAGCCTGTTTATACAGGGGCTGGCCAGGCAAAGTGGCTGTGAGATTAAGAATATACCCGATGACATGTCGACAATATTTGATGATTTTACATCAAATAAAGAGCAGCTGATCATACTCGAAGATGCACGAATGGCCCTGCAATCCGGCAATATGGATCAGGGTATGGCAGCCTTGAAAAAACTTGAAAATAGCGTGTTCAGGCCACTGCTTAATTTATTGAAATCAAAAAAACTGAATAGCATGAGTGTTGTTGATAGCCCGGGTTATGTCGTGAACATTAGTACCAGCGGGGTAAATAAATGGTGGCGACGCAGAAACTTTGATTTAAATGCTTAAGGACGCTCATGAACTCATTCTGTAAGCGCATTACAGAAATAAATGACCCCTCAACAAGTTATGGAGCATCAGTCAAAACCAATCTGAAGTATTAAATCTATTTACTACTAAACCCAATTTTCCGGTGACTGCCGTCACAAAAAGGTTTATTTTCTGAAGCCCCGCAGCGGCATAGGGCTGTTTCGTCGCCATGCCAGGCGATACGACCACTGCTGGCGATTATCCTCATATTACCGGTAATCTTAAGCGGGCCATCCTGACGCAGTCGAATATTCAGTTTTCCTCCCTTCGCTGCAGTGTCAGCGCCTCGTTCACCCACTGCGCCGAAATCTGTAAAACCGGCTTTTATGTGGCTATTATCACAGAAGGGTTTATTGCTGGACTGTCCGCATCGGCACAATGCCACACGATGCTGACTCTCCGGCATGTCATCTGCCAGGCCCTCAAGATGCAGATCGCCGGTGATGAAAAGAGGGCCATTATAGGAAACAAGCACAGTATTCTCATCCGGGGCCTGTTCAATGCTATTGCCTGATTTGTCTGTGTAAGTTAAGGCGCCACTGGGACAGCGTTCGCAGATATCAATGACTTCAGCTTTGGAACTTTTGTCCGGCTGGCACCAGGGCTTGCGCCCTGCAACAAACAGTTCGCCTTCAGCTCGCCCGCATTCAGCGATATGGATACACAAGCGACCATCCCATGTCACATCGATTTGGTCACCAGGGTAAGTAAACACACTTTTTTTATTCATTTTCAACACCTGTATTCTTAAGGGCGCCTCTATTTATTCATGAATATTCATTTCACATCCAGAATCGTCCATCTCTGCGTTAAGAATCTTCGTAATAGCTAGCTATTACGTGCGATCCTTGCCTTGATATGAACAATTCTGAATGCAATCTGCTTTATCCATAATAAATAGAGGTGCCCTTAAGTCATTTATCTGTTTTCCTTAGTAATGCTTCGATTTTAGCAAAAATACCTGGTGCTGCCTTCCAGTCTTCATCATCGCGGAAGGCGACCTGCGGGGCGACCTCAAAAAACAGCCAGGGGCGCCAAAACTGACGGCGGTAACGAACTGCGAGTGAGGTGGTATGCAGGTGGGAACTGGGTTCGCTGCGAAACAGGTTATTCCATTCATACAGTAGTGCCTGCTTATTGGAGAATCGACGTGACAGGATTACGCGAGGCCGGAATTCATAACCATCAAAATCTTCCTGTTTCTCCTCCCAGAAGATTTCGTTATTAAAGCGCAGGAAGTATTTCTTACTCAGGGCGCGGTCGAAATCGATGCGAGTTTCTGCACTCCATCCATCCCTTGAATGCCAGCGTACCTTTTGCAGGAAGGTCGTCGACCAGATATTGAAGTCGTGCGTATGTATATAACGGGGCTCAATCCTGAATGTCGGGCTATTGTCACTGTACCCGACCCCCATCGCAGTGCTGAATTGACCAGGGATTTTTTTACCCAGACCGGCAAGATCAAAAAAGCGAAACCCTGCTACTGTTTCATCATCTCTTACCTGGTCAGGAAAGACTCCGCCCGAAGGGCTGCTGGACAGGTCATCATCCGGGTCGTTGGTGAGAATAAACTGAGCACGTTTCTCAAGCCCTGGCAGTTTTATTCTTATATTGAACTTGAAGTCAGAATCATTATATTTATTGTCTTTATCCTGGAAGGCCCAGTATCCGAGCTTGATTCGTGTCATATTTTTGATGCCCCTGGTTCGGTCATCATCGAAAAAATGGTCTACCCAGTTGGCGAACTGATGCGACTTGTTAAGTACGTACTCGAAGCCTTCTGAAACCGGATCACCGTATTGATCTTCATCGAGCTCATGGTATTTCCAGAAATCACCCCGTGGCTTTTTTTCTTCAATTTCTATGTCGCTGTCTGAGTCTGATGATGGTTGTGCCTGCACGATTGAGGCCATGCTAAACAGGCCAATAGCTACAAGGGTTTTCAAAAGCTGGGAAATGAATATAGTCTTCTTCATAAACGTAGAATAATGTAAATATAAGACCGGATGTTTCCAATATACACAAATAGATGCCTGCTAATCCTTGATCTGAATCAGATATTTATCAATTAAGGGGCCTCTGATTAAATCCAGCAATATGCAACAGGGTGAAATCCTGTTTTTTGTTCTGATTGTGTCGCATAATGATGGTTGTACTACGCACTCCAGATTTCACTACAAATTATACGATTTCCAATGAATAAACCCCCGGTAACAATACGTAGACGCGAAATCCCATCAGGCAATACGCTGGATGAAAATTTGTCCCCTTTGCTGAATAGAATCTACCTGGCACGAAACATCTCCAGCACGGCTGAACTCGACTATGGCCTGAAACATCTCCCTTCGCCTTTTGTGATGAAAGGAATG
>JAUWVE010000105.1 GCA_030617565.1 Gammaproteobacteria bacterium
CGACCGATTTCATCCAGTATGACCAGGCTCTCGGCTGTCGCATTACGTAATATTGTTGCTGTTTCGGTCATTTCCACCATGAAGGTTGAACGGCCGCTGGCCAGGTCATCGGATGCCCCGATACGGGTGAATATTCTGTCTATGGGGCCTATCTCTACTTTATCTGCAGGCAGCCATGAACCGGTGTAGGCAAGCAGGGCAATCAATGCGGTCTGTCGCATATAGGTAGATTTTCCGCCCATGTTTGGTCCAGTGATGACCAGCATGCGGGTCTTATCACTAAGCTCGCAGTTATTTGCCACAAAAGGTTTTGCACTGCTTTGC
Source organism: Gammaproteobacteria bacterium (assembly GCA_030617565.1). GTDB lineage: Bacteria > Pseudomonadota > Gammaproteobacteria > BMS3Bbin11 > BMS3Bbin11 > BMS3Bbin11. Next base: position 325 of record JAUWVE010000105.1, read on the forward strand.
TCTACCACCAGATGCCGTCCACCCTTGATATGGATACCCGGTGCAGACAGATAGGCCGGGGCAACCAGATTGAACCTTTTTGCATTGACGGCAGAGGAGGTAATTACATCAATTGTAGCGATAGCCAGTGCTGTGCTTTGCAGCTGCTGCAGATTTTGGTTGATGTGATCCAGTAAATCAGAATACAGCTGCTTTTCCAGTGCCAGCGCACGTTCTTTTGCGCTTAATGCCCGTTCTTCAAACTTTTTTAATTCCGGGGTGATAAAGCGCTCAACATTTTTAAGTGTCTGTCGGCGGGTGTAGTCATCGGGAACCTGTTCGGAATGCAGGCGGCTTATCTCTATGTAGTAGCCATGTACACGGTTATACTTTACTTTAAGCCCGCTGATGCCGCTGCGTTCACGTTCACGAGCCTCGAGATCGAGCAAATACTGGCCGGCATTCTCTTTCAGTGTTTGCAGTTCATCGAGGTCAGTATTAAAGCCTCGTTTAATTACTCCACCATCCCGCAACAGGGCGGGTGGTTCATCCACTATGGCCTGTGTCAGGGTTGCCGTTAACTGTGGATAGTGGCCAACTTGCGCTAACAAATGTTCAGTCAACGGACTGTCGAGTTCTGCAAGTGCATCATGTATGTCCGGCAGCTGATTCAATGCCTGACGCAGCGTGCTTAAATCCCGGGGACGGGCACTTCGCAGGGCAATGCGCGGCAGGATGCGCTCAACATCGCCGATATGACGAAGGATGCTGTTCAGGTGATCAATGTCGGTTGAATTCATCATCGCATCGATGGCTTGATGACGTTCCTGCAGAAGTGAAATATTCCGCTCAGGACTGGATAGCCAGCGTCTTAACAAACGCGATCCCATTGAGGTCGAGCAGGTATCCAGTACCGATAACAGCGTGTGTTCTCTACCGCCATTGAGGTTTACGTCAAGCTCAAGGTTTCGCCGAGATGCGGCATCAATGATGAGATGACTGCCATGACGTTCTGTTTTCAGATTATTGATATGCGGCAGGGCATCACCCTGGGTATCACGGGCATACTGGATGACCGCACCGGCTGCCTGCAGGGCGGCCGGGCTTTGCTCAATATCGAAGGCGGCAAGTGACTGTACATTGAACTGTTTTTTCAGTGATTCTGTTGCTGTTTTTGTATCCAGATACCAGTCAGGTATTCGCTGCAAGTTGATAGTTTCCGGCAGCTTATCTGCCAGCTCTTTTGCTGCGGCTTCACCTGCCAGGATTTCTGCCGGTTGCAATCGCTGTATTTCAGCGCAGAGATTCATCACATCTGGTAAGTGCCTGGCATGAAAGCGTCCCGATGACAGTTCCAGCCATGAAATACCGTAGCCATCGGAGGCAACAGAGATGGCCATCAACAGATTTTCTTTTTTATCGTCCAGCAGGCTTTCATCGGTCAGTGTGCCCGGTGTGATGACGCGCACTACCTTGCGTTCGACCGGTCCTTTGCTTGTGGCCGGGTCGCCGATTTGTTCACAGATAGCAATGGATTCACCAGCACGGGTGAGCCGTGCCAGATACTGTTCAGCGGCATGATAGGGTATTCCACACATCGGGATCGGCTCTCCCGCAGACTGGCCGCGTGCCGTTAGCGTGATATCAAGCAGCTTTGCGGCTTTGCGTGCGTCATCAAAGAACATCTCATAGAAATCCCCCATGCGGTAGAACAGCAGTATATCCGGGTGCTCTGCTTTGATGCGTAGGAATTGCTGCATCATGGGTGTGTGAGACTGGTTGGCTGCCATATAAAGAAATGCCTGTGAGAAACTCCGGGTGGAAAGGCTTTACTTGTGTTTTTGTACTATAGGAGTCAATTTTCTCAACATTTTTCTATAGATGGCAGGATTGGCAGCCATAATATCACCTGAGATGAGGTGATCACGGCCACCATCGACCTCAGAGACCATTCCGCCTGCTTCCTGTATCAATAAAACCCCGGCAGCAATGTCCCAGGCATTCAGGTCGAACTCCCAGAAGCCGTCATAACGCCCGGCGGCTACCCATGCAAGATCCAGTGCAGCAGAACCCGCACGTCTGACACCGCTGGTCTCAGGTAACAATGAACGGAAACAGTCTGTCCAGAGATCCAGATTCTTCATGTCTTTGTAGGGAAAACCTGTCGCCAGCAGTGCATAGCCCATATCATTCGTTCCGCTAACCCGAATCCGGCGATCATTTAACAATGCGCCTTCACCCTTAACAGCGGTAAATAACTCGTCCTTAATCGGGTCAAAGACTACAGCGACTTTGAGCACGCCCTTTTCACGCATAGCGATTGATACCGCATATTGTGGTATGCCATGTAGGAAGTTAGTCGTACCATCCAGTGGATCGATGATCCATTCGAACTCATTTCCTGCAGATTTTCCACTTTCTTCAGCATAAAGAGCATGTTCCGGATAGGTTTCTTTGATGGTGTGAATGATCTCCTGTTCTGCCTGATGGTCCACCTCTGAGACGAAGTCGGCATGGCCTTTGGCTGTGACAGTCAGGCGATCCAGCCGTTCAGCATTGTAAGAAATGACACGGCCGGCAAGGCGGGCAGCCTTGATGGCCGTATTGAGGAATGGGTTCATAGTAAATTAAGCTCGGGTATTAAAAAAAACTGTTATTTATAAAGGACGAAGGCGATATCAATTTGTTACAGTCCCTCATTATGTGTGAAACAGAAAATTCTAACATTTATTCAGACTTTCCGTGGGCGAATATCCGTATTGTGCTGGTAGAAACCAGCCATCCGGGAAATATTGGCGCTGTGGCGCGGGCAATGAAGAACATGCAGCTGGAATCCCTGTATCTGGTCAGGCCGCAACAGCCTCCAGACAGGCATTCAGCAGCCCGCTCTTCCGGGGCCACAGATGTGCTGAATAATGCAGTGATTTGCACTACATTAGCTGAAGCAATTTCTGATTGTCGATTAGTCATTGCTGCAAGTGCCAGACTGCGCAGTATTCCCTGGCCGACAGCAGGTGCAGCTGAAGCCGCACACAAACTTGTTGAAAACTGTCAGCAGGCGCCGGTAGCGATGGTATTCGGCCGGGAGGACCGCGGACTCAATAATGAAGAGCTGGATCATTGCCATTTTATGACCAGGTTGCCGACAAATCCGGATTTTTCATCACTGAATATTGCTGCGGCGGTCCAGGTATTTAGCTATGAAATTCATAAGTCATTTCTTGCAGCGAAAGAACAGCATCAGTCAGAAGCACGTACTGAGACGGATAAATCTACTATTTTTTCTGATGCAGACAGTCCGGCGAGCAGTCAAAATCTGATGAACCTGTTTAATCATTTTGAAGAAACCCTGGTTCAGGTGCATTTTATGCCGGAGCATCGGACTCGAACCCTGATGCGAAAACTGACGCGCTTTTTTTACAAGAGCCAGATTACCGAAGAAGAAGTGAGTATTTTTCGTGGTATCCTCACAGAACTGCAGCGATTATCAACGATTAACAATGAATTAAAAAAATAACGATATCAGGCTGGTTTTTTAAAGAAATTTAATTTACAAGGGATTGACGTGATAGAAAAATGAAGACATTAAAAATATTATTGGTAGTGGCCGTAATTCTCGCTATAGCCGGGATCTTTTTATCGCAGAACTATAAGGTTTCCAGGGAGCTTATTATACGGGCTCCGGTGACAGCCATTCAAAAACATGTTGCAGATATGGATAACTGGACGCGATGGACGGTGTGGGAAGAAGCAATCCCTCCAGCAGGCAAACGTCCGGCACAAATGGAGTCCGGCATCGGCTCTGGTCTGTATTTTTCCGGAAATGATGGCTCTGGCTGGTTTGTAGTCAAGGATGACTCAGGTGTTGATGGTTTCGAATATGTTGTTTTTTCAAGTTCAGGGGATAAATCGATAGCTAATGTTACCTTTACTGACCTGGGCGAAGAAACAAAGATACGCTGGGTGGTCGCAGGCAGTGTCAGCAAGCCACCTGTGCTGGCACCCTATCTCGCAATGGGCAAAGAGTTTTTAGTGGGTTCATCATTAAATCAGAACCTGAAAAATCTAAAAAAATTAGTTGAACAGGAAGACAGGTAACAGGAGGGTGAGGACCTGTCAGGGTGGTGCGTATGTCAGTCCATGAGGGTGTTAAATTTCTACAAATCAGTGACTCTCATTTATTTAATAATGCCGGAAAACAACTGCTTGGTGTTGACACAGAAGCGAGTCTTCGTGCTGTAGTTGACCTGGCAAGCAAGGAAGAGAACGTTACTGGAATCCTTGCTACGGGAGACCTCAGTCAGGATGGTAGTATGGAAAGCTACCAGCAATTTAACGACATAGTAAAATCACTCGGAGCACCTGTTTACTGGATTCCAGGCAACCATGACAATTCAGACTATTTTTATCACCCGGAAAGTTTCCCTTTATCCAGTCGTTCAGTAATAGAAGCCGACAACTGGCGTATTTTACTGCTTGATTCTGCAATTCCCGGTGAAGCATACGGTCACCTGTCCACTTCTGAGCTGGATTACATAGGGAAGCACGCCGGTGATGATGAACGTTATACTCTGCTGGTGCTGCATCATCAGCCAATACCCTGCGGTTCCGCATGGCTGGATAACATGACACTGGATAATTCTGACGACTTTTTACAGCTAATAGAAAGAAAAGCTTCCATACGAGCAGTATTAAATGGACATATCCATCAGGCAAGGCAGCAGGATATTGCGGGTGTATCATTCATCAGCACACCTTCAACCTGCTTTCAATTTACACCCGACACCGAAGAGTTCTCCCTGGATACACGCATGCCCGGTTACCGGCGCCTGATACTGATGCAAGACGGAAGTATCGAAACAGAAGTCGTTCGGCTAAAGAGTTTTGACCTGAACCTTGAGCCGAAAGTTGTAGGTTATTAAGTGCTGCGTCATATCAGCTGATGTGATTATTGGAACCGCAAAGGCGCCAAGAACGCCAAGTAAACATTTTATATAATAAGGGCACCTCTATATATTCATGAATAATCATCTTGAATCCAAAAATCGCCATCTCTGCGTTAAGAACCTTCGCAATAGCTAGCTATTACGTGCGTTTCTTGCCTTGATCTGGCGAATTATGAATCCAATTTGTATCATCC
>JAUWVE010000078.1 GCA_030617565.1 Gammaproteobacteria bacterium
TTTAAACAGGGCCTCCAGATCGGGCTCCTTACTAGCCTGCGCACTGTGCACCTGGTCCATCAGGAGTTGGCTGTAAACGGGTTTGTCGATGGCGCGGAACACGCCCACAGGTATCGGAAAATCCGGTGGCCCCATGCGCGATAATAAGTAGGCCAGTGTTGGCTCTGCGGCCTGTTCATCATGAATTAGCAAATTCTCCTCGCCGACCTCTTCCACATAAACTACCTCGGGATTGAGTCCATTCAAACGAATCCCTTTCTCACCCTTCTTGCCGAAGCGCATGGGTTGGCCATGCTCCAGGTAAAGGACATTTTCGTGGCGGTTATCCGGATCGGTCATGTGTGCCCAGGCGCCGTCATTGAAGATAATGCAGTTCTGAGCAATTTCAACAAGCGATGCGCCGCGATGATTTGCTGCCCGTATTAAAACCTTTGACATGTGTTTCTGAAATACATCTACTGTCCGAGCGATGAAAGCGGCCTCGGAACCTATCGCAACACCAATAGGATTAACCGGATTTTCAATCGAACCGTCAGGACTAGATATGCTCCGGGTACCGATCGCCGAGGTTGGTGAATATTGTCCCTTGGTCAGCCCATAGGTCTGGTTATTAAAAAGAAGAATATTGATGTCGATGTTGCGTCGCATGGCGTGTGCAAAATGATTGCCGCCGATTGCAAGAGCGTCACCATCTCCGGTTATCACCCAAACCTGCAGTTCGGGGCGCGCAGCTTTGAGCCCCATAGCCAGAGTCGGCGCCCTGCCGTGAATGCTATGGATGCCGTAAGTATTCATGTAATACGGGAATCGACTGGAACATCCAATCCCGGATATGAAGACGATATTCTCACGAGGTATACCGAGTTCTGGTAGCGTCTTCTGCACCTGGGCTAGTATGGCATTATCACCGCAACCCGGGCACCAGCGCACATCCTGTGCTGAGACGAAGTCTTTGCGGGTTAGTTTCACACGATCCGGAACAGTTTTCATGTCAATAACTCCTCAATTTTCGCCTCGATTTCGCCGATGGTGAAAGGTTGCCCCTGTAGCTTCGGTAAGGACACGGCATCCAGCAGGTAATGTGCGCGGATAAGCAAGCCAAGTTGACCACTATTTAGTTCTGGAATCATTACCCGGTCATAATGCCCCAAAACTTTACCCAGATTGCGCGGGAAAGGATTCAGATAGCGCAAGTGTGCATGCCCTACTGAAAGACCTTTCCGGTTTGCCCGCTGTACTGCAGTAGCAGCCGCACCATAGCTTCCGCCCCAGCTGAGAACCAGCAAGTCACCTTGTTCAGATCCTGTTACATTAAGTTCAGGAATGTAATCGGCAATCCGCTGTACCTTCTCGGCTCGCTGCTGACACATAGCCGCATGGTCTTCTGGCGCATAACTCACTGTACCTGTAACAGGCTGCTTCTCCAGTCCACCAAGGCAGTGCTCCATACCCGGTGTCCCCGGAAGCACCCATGGCCGGGCAAGTGTGTCGGGGTCGCGGCTATATGGATGAAAACCGACAGGATTATCGGGGTGTTGTACCTGCAACGGCTCCAGTTCCTTGATCGATGGAATACGCCACGGTTCGCTGCCATTTGCCAGAAACCCCTCGCTGAGGATAAACACCGGCGTCATGTGCCGCACAGCAATTCGAAAGGCCTCAACCGCGATATCGAAACAGTCCCTTGGGCTGGATGGTGCCAGAATGGGTAAAGGGCTTTCACCATTACGTCCGAACATGGCTTGCAGCAGATCGGTCTGTTCCGTCTTGGTTGGCAAACCCGTAGATGGACCTCCGCGCTGTACATCGAGAATAACAAGAGGCAGTTCCAGCATAATGGCAAGATTGAGTGCTTCGCTTTTCAGGCAGACCCCGGGACCACTGGTTCCCGTTGCAGCCAGGGCACCTCCATAGGCAGCTCCGATCGTCGCCCCCATCGCCGCAATCTCGTCTTCGGCCTGGATAGTACGAACATTGAGGTGTTTCCAACGTGACATGTGGTGCAAAACATCGGAAGCTGGTGTTATCGGGTAACTACTATAAACCAACGGTTTGTCCGCCAACTGCGCTGCCGTAACAAGACCTAATGCTAGAGCCTCATTACCATTTATGATTCGGTATGTCCCCGGTTGGCGCGAGACACTGTCCACTTGCCACTGTGCATCAAAGGCTTCCGAGGTTTCTCCGTAATGGTAGCCGGTCTTTAGTGCCCGCCGGTTGCCTTCTGCAACATTATTGTTACGGGCAAACTTTTTCTCTATCCAGTCAAGAATCTGATCCAGTGGGCGGTCAAAAAGCCAACACACCAGCCCCAGGGCAAAGAAGTTTTTGCAACGGATTTTTGCGGTACGCTTCAGATCCAGTCCTTCGAGAGCCTGTAGTGTCAGTGTTGAAGCAGGTACGACGTGCATGCGATAACGTGATGCGAGAGCAGGATCTTCCAGAGGGTTCTCTTTATAACCTGCCTTGGCAAGCCCCCGCTCTGAAAAAGCATCCTGATCGATGATAAGAATCCCTTCAGGTTGCAGCTTGCTCAGGTTTACTTTGAGGGAGGCCGGATTCATCGCCACCAGGACATCCGGCCTGTCACCGGGAGTGTGGATTTCGTGGTTTGCGAACTGAAGCTGAAAAGCGGAGATGCCGGCCAGCGTTCCTGCAGGGGCACGTATCTCTGATGGATAGTCAGGCAGTGTACTAACATCATTACCATAGACAGCGGATGTGTTGGTTAACTGGCTTCCCGTTAACTGCATGCCATCACCTGAGTCACCGCAGAACAAAATGGTGACCTGGTCCATTGTTTCTCTTGCTCTCACTGGGTCAACCACCTTCCGGAGTTGTTGCCAGTTGCTCGGGATCCGGGGGTAAATTGAGTATGTGTTCAGCGAAATGATTGACCAGATACTCGGCTATATCTTTGTGGCGCACACATGCAAGCACCCTGTGTTCTTCATCCACAACCGGGATTTGGCGAAATCCTCCTTCATGCATTAAGGTAACGACACGCCGCACAGGGTCCATTTCACGGACGCAGACCGGCGCCGGTGCCATCAATTTTGATACTGGCTGCTGCAGTACTTCATTTTTGTCGAGCACTGACAGGAAGACATCACGTTCAGTGAAAATACCAACCAATTTACCTTCGTCAGTAATCAATGCATAACCCAGACATCTATCCCGCATTGCCTGAATAGCTTCGCTGACACTGATCGTGCCATCCAGCACGAGGGGGACTTCCAATTCAATGGCCAGCACCTCGATAATCTGGAGGCTACGCTCGACTGTCATAATTCATTAACCACCGATGTAAACGAATAACTGGGAGACATATTCTGTCTCATGCTTCCCTATAGTGTTACCGATCTGAAAAAACAATATTTACTTACTTGAGGTCACAATAGCTTTAAGTTAAAAAATTCTGGTATGACTTCTCACCAGTATATTACTCATACGAGTTAGGTTTGTAACTTAATAGTTGGATTTGTTAACAAGCTCATATATTGTGACACATGTATATACTGTCAGTGAATGCCCTCTTTATGTGGACTCTTCCTATTCAGCAAGTGGGGTAATTCCGGGCCTTGTAGATGGTTATCTTTAATGATGGCTCAGGGTCGAAAGTGGACATACAATATAGGATATTTGTGATAGTTTATGGCCAGCAAAGTTACCCTGAAACGCACTCTATCTCTTCCCATGATGGTCCTTTACGGTCTTGGTACAACCATCGGTGCGGGCATATATGCCCTGGTTGGTGAAATTTCCAGTGTTGCCGGATATTTTGCCCCTGTTTCTTTTCTTATTGCGTCCCTGCTGGCATGCTTTACAGCAATATCATTTGCCGAGTTGTGTGGTCGTTTCCCTTACGCAGCCGGTGCAGCATTGTACGTAAAACAAGGTTTCTCTTCTGAACGCCTGTCTATCATTGTCGGACTTCTTGTGATCGCCGCAGCTGTAGTTTCTTCTGCCGCATTGCTCAATGGCTTTGTAAGTTATTTGCACCAATTCATCACCATCGAACGTCCCATTGCTATCATACTGGTAGCCTTGCTATTAGGTGGTATTGCCGCATGGGGTATTGCCGAATCGGTCACTATAGCCAGCCTGATCACTATCATAGAAATTGGTGGTTTACTGCTGGTAATCGTGGTGAGTAAAAGCGGATTGGCAGATATCTCTAGCCAATGGACTGAGTTGATCCCACCAGCTGACTTCACCACCTGGGGCGGCATCTACCTCGGAGCAGTTCTCTCCTTCTATGCCTTTATTGGTTTTGAAGATATGGTCGATGTGGCAGAAGAAGTTAAGGATGTAAGACGCAACCTTCCAAACGCGATTCTGCTTACTCTAGGCATCACGACATTAATTTATCTGCTGCTGATGATTAGCGCAGTTCTGTCTATGCCACCAGCAGAACTCGCTGCCACCAAAACACCGCTTGTCCATATCTATGAGTACCATACAGGAGAGAAGGCAATCGTCATCAGTATTATTGGAATGTTTGCTATTATCAACGGTGCCCTGATTCAAATGATCATGGGCTCCCGGGTATTGTATGGCATGAGTTCACGCGGGCAGTTACCCGACCTGTTAAGTAGGGTTCATCAGCGAACACAAACACCGCTCATCGCAACGGCTATGGTAACAGGAATCGTGCTTATAGTTGCACTCATCGGCCGCCTCGCAACACTTGCTGAGACAACCTCAGTGATCATGCTGACGATATTTTCGTTGGTAAATCTCGCTTTATGGCGCGTTAAGCGAAAAGACCCGCATCCACATGGCGTAAGGATTTACCCATCATGGATACCGATTACCGGATTCCTCATCAGTTCAGCATTTGTTCTAAGTGAAGTCATTCATCTATTTACCAGATAGGTTTTCCAGCAATTACGACACAATCGTTTTCTTAGCTAGAAACCCTCATCAGTTTCTCCATCCAGGATAACAACCCTGAAATAGCCTCAAACCTATCATGACACTGACATGACATGTCATGTTTATGGCATGTCTTAATAGATACTTACCTCCCTCTACCATGGAAATAAAAGGACTAAGGGCATTGAATATTCCATAGGTAGCCTAGCAAAGTATTACGGCAAGCAAATATCACGAACTTGGTACGATATTTGCTTTAGACAAGTCAGGTGGGTTTTTACCACCACTCAAGAAACATATTGTTGTTTATTTACTACTATCACTAAAAAAGGTTAATAATCTTATGAAAAAGCTCTCACTTGCAATTGGAATCGCAGCAGCATGTGCATTACCTTTGACTGCAACCGCCGGCACACAGTTGTACGGCAACCTGAAATATTCAATCAACTCTATCGATGAAGACCGTGTTGATGGCATCGATGGCCTGCAGGGACGTGATAACGTATCCTTACTCGGCTTGAAAGGCACTTATGGCGACGGCAATGTTAAAGCCTTCCTCCACCTGCAAACAGGTGCACCATCTGACACAAATGCTTCTGGAAGCGCATTCAACCAGCGTTTTTACTTTGGTGGCCTGAAAGGCAACTTCGGTAAAGTAGCTTATGGCCGCATGACCAACGCCTACAAATTCCCAGGATTTAAACTTGATCCATTCTATAACCTGTCAGGTATTAACGCGGTAGGTAGTTATGCATCGGGTGGCGCTACATACGGCCTGTCTCCCGCAACTAACGGGTTTACTGATAATGCACTGCAGTACGTTACGCCTTCACTGGCTGGATTCAAACTAACCGGTGGCTGGTACATTGATGACTCCAACGATGACAACCATGGTTATACTTTTGGTGGTGCATGGACTGGTGCTGGATTCAATGCTGGTATCGTGTACGCGTCGAACGGTGACACAACTACATTACCTGGCGTAGCCGCTGGTGGTACAGCAACACGTCTTTATGGTAGCTACTCTGGCGGCCCTTTCGTCGCCGCGGCATCATATGAAAAAGTTGATTCTTTTTTTGAAGCAGCAACTCAAGCCGTTGATTACTTCTACCTGACAGGCACATACAAAGCCAAGTCTATCAATACAGATTTTAAGGCATCTTATGGTTCTGTTAATAAGGGACTGGCAGAAGGCAGCGGCATTGTGCTGGGTGCATTCTACCATGTCACGGGTAAAACTCAGGCCTATCTTACTTACAGCACAGCCGATCTAGATAACCTGGATTCAAAGCCTAGCGTTGTTTCACTGGGTGCGATCCATAAATTCAGCATGGGCAAGCAGTAAGCCATCTGAATTAGTGCTACTTTAAAATAGCACTAACATAAAAAAACCGGTGGGCTCGCCCTACCGGTTTTTTTTCGCCTGTAATATAAGAAAAAAACAGGACTATTTTATTAAAATGGTTATTTAACTATTTCGCTAAAGACTTTCTTTACCTGTGCTGCAGGAATTCCTTCACGAATAGGAATATCAGTCATAGGGCCGGTGTTTATCTGATCCAGTACCATTTTTCGAACATCATCATTTTTAGGATTAAAGTTTGCAATAATATCCCTTTGTATCTTTCCTTTTACCCGGGCAACCATAGGCCCATAAAAGGTAGACTGTCTCTTAACTTTCTTAACATCCAGTCCAGTTAAACTGATCGTATACCTGACATCAGGACAGGTCATGGGAATAAAACCGAAGAGATCTTCCTGCCCTGCTTTGACACAAGTTTTATGTACATAAGTCAGGGTATTTTCAGTCAGCACGACATCATAACCTTCAATAGCAGTTTTCAAAAATTGTTCATTTGACTCATAGGCTGAGCCAACAGCTGAAGTAGCTACAGCTGCTGCGGGGACTGGCTTTGCAGCCGGTGTAGAAACCGGTTCAGCCATTTTTTTCGTACTGGCCGCTTCTTTCGTAGTTACTTTACTGGCTGGAGTTGCCAGTTCTGCTTTTTCGCTTGAAACTTCAGCCGCTGTTTTTTTTTCACTGGTGGCAGAATCTTGAGTACATAGCGCTGTAACCTGCCCTGGTGTAAACCCCTTGCTTAAATAGTGATCAATGTCATCGCGGCTACAGCCCGCGTAACTGACACCCGGCAACAGAAGACTTGTCGTGGCTAAACAGATTGAAAGATTCAATAACTTTTTTCCTGGTTCCATAACCTTGCCTCGTTATTATTTTGTTGTCGATTAATTAGTAACTGATTAATTCTTTTCTGCTCAGGCTAATCGAATGGATGCCTGAGAACTATGGTCTCTTCACGATCCGGGCCTGTAGAAATGATATCGACAGGAGCTTCAACAAGTTCTTCGACACGTTTGAGATAGGCCTTGGCATTCTGTGGCAGGTCATCGTATGACCTGG
>JAUWVE010000196.1 GCA_030617565.1 Gammaproteobacteria bacterium
TGGCCCCAGAAGATCATGGTTCGAATATTGTCTTTCTGGGCAATGTTTTCCTTATCCTCGAGCACACCATCTATCCAGCGAGATACCGGGATACCCTTGGTGTGCATGGCAGTAACATCCTTGCCCTTGCTTTGTTCGTAACTGGCTGGATCAAACTGGTCTTTGAGCCATTCCACATCAAGGTCCCACACCCCTGCCCAATGCTTCCAGGCACCTGCAGACAGACCATAGTATCCAGGCAGTGAATGGGACAATATGCAAAAGTCGGTGGCACCCTGAACATTGTCATGGCCACGGAAGATATTGGTACCACCACCGGAGACACCCATGTTGCCCAGCGCCAGCTGGAAGGTACAGTAGGCACGGGTATTGTTGTTGCCAATCGTATGCTGAGTACCGCCCATGCACCAGATGAAAGTGCCAGGACGATTGTCGGCCATCGCCTTGGCTGCCGCACGTACTTCAGCCTCTCCAACACCAGCTACCCGCTCAACCTCATCGGGGGTCCACTTTGCCACCTCCTTCTTTACCTCTTCCATGCCATAAACCCGCTGGCGGATGAACTCCTTATCTTCCCAGCCATTCTCGAAGATATGCCACAGCATTCCCCATACTACAGGCACATCCGTACCAGGGCGGATACGCAGGAAATGATCGGCATGCGCGGCCGTACGGGTAAAGCGAGGGTCAATAACAATAAGCGGTGCGTTGTTTTCTTCTTTACCCTTGAAGATATGCTGCAATGCTACCGGGTGCGCTTCTGCTGGATTGGCGCCTATCATCAGGATAGCTTTTGAATTGTGTATGTCATTATAGGAATTGGTCATGGCACCGTAGCCCCATGTGTTGGCTACCCCGGCTACCGTGGTGGAATGACAGATACGAGCCTGGTGGTCGACATTATTGGTGCCCCATACGGCGGCAAGCTTTCTGAATAGATAGGACTGCTCATTGTTGAACTTGGCCGATCCCAGCCAGTAAACGGAATCGGGGCCGGACTGTTCACGGCTCTGCAGTATCTTGTCACCGACTTCATTGATGGCCTGATCCCAGGAGATTTTTGTCCACTTGCCATTGACCAGCTTGGTTGGATATTTCAGTCGGCGCTCGCCGTGTCCATGTTCACGTACAGCAGCACCTTTTGCACAGTGCCCACCGTGATTGAAGGGATGATCGAAAGCAGGCTCCTGCCCGGTCCACACGCCATTCCGGACTTCAGCAAGTATGCCGCAGCCTACTGAGCAGTGCGTACAGATGGTCTTGACCTCATTACTGCTACCGCCTGCTTCAGCACTAGCACTGGCCCGGGCCTTTTTCATCATCGCGGGCGTTAGCGTAGTGGCAAGTGCAGCGCCACCTGCCATCAAGCCAGAATTGCGCAGAAATCCACGTCGCGACATCGCCAGGCCACCACCTGCTGATGTGGCTGAGTGAATATTCCTGTTTTGCGTAACCTGATCAGATGTTTTCGTCAGTTTCATTACTATTCTCCTGTTACCGTATACGTATTTATTCAGCGGCTGTTTTATAGTAGGCCGAGATGTGCGCCGTCATACGGTAGCCCTCGGATTTTTTCTCATCTTGCACTGTTTCTGTCAGGGTGATAGCCGAACCTGGAGATGAGGCCACCATAGCGGCGCCTGCACCGGCTACAGCACTGTCGCGTAGAAATTTCCTGCGGCTAGTTAGTTTCGTTTCTTGCTTTTTCATTTCATTTCCTCCTGACAGGAAAGATCATCGATTAGTTTGTACTCAGACTGTACTCAGAATTGGCTGGCTATTAGCCATCTGCCAAATAACGTTTTTCAAGATCAATGAAAGCCGCAGCAAACCTCGCCACAGCCCTGTAGAACACTGCATTTTTTGCAACAGCCAGGTCGGCAAAGAACTGCTGCCCCCAGCTATCGATATGTTTTGTAAAGAAATCCTGTTGTATAGCCGTGCTACAGTCTTCCTGGATAAGCATAACCATGACTTCACAAAGAGCAGCGATATGATCTTCGGGCTCATGCACATCCGCTTCCCGTTCGAAGCCCAGTCGATCAAGGTCATCACGCAAATCACCCAACGGTTTTTCCATCAGAAAACCTGTGAGGTAATACGACCCGTAGGGAAGCAGCTCACCTCGCCCAAGACCGATAAACAGGTCATGAAATTCTGCAGCGATAGCAGGCTCGGGACAATTCTCTGCCGCCAGGCCCAACAAGGACATCGAAACAGTCATTTCATCACCACCATCATCCACTTCAGAAAATCCGGAAACCTGGTTCATCAACATCTTGTCTGGTGCTGAGCGCAACAATGCAGCGAGCATTCCATATGCTGCCGCACGATATTGCTGCTCTTGCGTGATTGGGTTTTCATGCCACCCGGCTACTGCCTGATTATCTGCATCACTTGCCAAAACTTGTGTCCGGGGCATTCAGAATTCTCCTTTACCTGTTGTTAGTGCAATAAGCGCGCCAGTTACTAAATGAAAATAATGACCAAAATGGAACAAAAGTCCGCTTCATGTTCGGATTTAGGACTTAATGGGTAATCCGGCCCCGCTGAAGATCTCTTTCCATCATCTCGGGATCCTGGATCACATCAACGACGCGACAGTCTTCACACATCAT
>JAUWVE010000243.1 GCA_030617565.1 Gammaproteobacteria bacterium
ACTCCTGATAAAACTGTCGTCACCACCTGTAACACAGGACTGCAGGCTGGCGGCGCCTACTTTATTTTCCGTTACCTGGGATTTTCTGATGTCAGGGTTCACGATGAATCCTGGGTAAGTTATTGTGCTACCAAGTAATCAGTAAAAACCATAAAAAAAGCCCCTGGTTGTTTCATCCGGGGGCTTTTTTTATTCTAATAACAGTTCCAGTTTTTACAGAATTGCCTCAAGGATTGAAAGAGGATCAGACCGATCCATTAATTGCAGCCTCAGGATGGAGCACGGCATTGATTTTTCTCATCAACTTCATGTGAATCTACAGAACAATCCTCATCATGTTCATTCATATGTCCGTTTTTTTTCTTATAGAAAATATTTTGAAAAAACAAATATAAGGGTTTAATCGAAAGCAGAATAACAACCAGAGCCCCGGCAAACTGCAGCCAGTATGGAATGACCTCACCTGCCTGTCCTGCGATGGCGCTGGCAGAAACCCCGAGGCTGGTATAGATCATATCAACTGCCAATCCGGAAAGCACGGCGAATATGGAGAGGGTTATCAGGTAGATTGCGGTGGCACGTTTACCCAGCAACCCGAAGAGAACCGAGAGTGAAGTAACATTGGTGGCAGGCCCTACAAGCAGAAAGACCAGTGCTGCACCCGGGCTGACCCCTTTGAGGATCAAGGCGGCAGCAACAGGGGTGGAAGCCGTGGCACAGATATACATGGGAATTCCCACCAGCAGCATAATCAGCATTGAGTGCAGTCCACCACCCAGATACCGGGCCATCAACTCCTGTGGAATGATTGCAGCGATAATTCCGGCAAGGAGCAAACCGGCAAAAAACCAGCCGGCTAAATCGCCCCAGAGATCATCAACGGCAAATTTCAAACCTGCCCATAATTTTTCGGCAAAGGTGTGGTGCCTGGCATGCTCCTCAGGAGGGCACTCATTACCGTCGCAGCAATTATCAATGGGACAGCTGCGGTCGATCACCCTTTCCCAGTCCTCTTCTTTCTGGGTCTGCAGTAGATTCTCACTGATTCCTGCCGCAACTGCGGTTATAAAGGCCGACACCGGCCGGGCTACAGTCATTATCGGGTCTAAGAGCGCATAGGTTATGGCCATGGAATCAACTCCTGATTCAGGAGTTGAAATGAGAAAGGCGGTGGTAGCACCATTATTAGCGCCCTGTCTTTTTAAAGATGCTGCTGCAGGCAGAACACCACAGGAACACAACGGTATGGGAATACCGAACAATGCTGCTTTAATCACCGAAATGAACTTTCCTTTGCCAAGATGATCAGCAACGAAAGAGGGATTTAAGAAAACCTTGAGGAGCCCACCCACAAGCATACCGAACAATATATAGACAGAAGCTTCGAGCAGAAGATGCCAGGACTCCTGTAGGATTGAAATGATGATTACCATAATAATTTATACTCTCACTAAGAAAACATTTTATTACTCATACAAGTACATCTTGGTCTTCACCTGGGCTCACTTATATGCTCCAGAGCAATTCTTACGAGCTCTGATACATGGTCATCAGCCAACCGATAATAGAGGATCGTTCCCTCTCTCCTGTTTTTCACAAGACGCAGTGTCCTGAGCAATCGCAACTGATGACTTACCGCAGACTCTGTTATTCCCAGAAAAGCAGCCAAATCACAAACGCACATTTCCTGATGCTCTAACGCCCACATAATTTTAAGCCTGCTTGCATCACCAAGTGCTTTAAACGTTTGACAGAGCTCATCTGTCGCTTCATCGTCAAGTGCACGGTGGCGTGCCTCCTCGACCTTGTCATCATGAATAATACGGCATTCGCACTGATCTTTTTTTTCTAGCTTCAATTCGCCCTCTTTTATTATATGAGCATATACTCAGATAATAGGATGCACTTTACGAAAAGTCAATAAAAAGGTAGAT
>JAUWVE010000184.1 GCA_030617565.1 Gammaproteobacteria bacterium
CGGTATTCGCTGGCAGTCGACTTCAGGGTGTGCTGCGAAAAACCTGTGTATGGAAATGGTCTACCTCAAGGATGCCACGACCGCACAGGCATGGCAGCAGCAGGACCCTGATAACATCAGCATCTACCCCCTTGATCAGGCCGTGGAATTTGGGTCAGCCTTTTTCAGTCCATTACTGGCGGCATAATGGTTGCCTGTAGGTTTTCTGCATCCATTTGAGAATAGTGCTTGACCACACCGTGTTCTGACATTAATTTGTCAGCTGAATCAAATGATAAAAATAGTATAAGGAGAAACAAGGATGCTAAACAAAACTGCTGCAACACTGATACTGCTGTTCCTGTCATTACCGGCGCTGGCCGAAGTGCAGGGTAAGACCGTTGAGTACACGGCTGGTGATACTGTCCTCAAAGGCTACATGGCCTGGGACGATGCAAACACGCAACCGCATCCCGGTGTCCTTGTTGTGCATGAATGGTGGGGCCACAACGACTATTCTCGAAAGCGTGCAGAGATGCTTGCAGGTCTTGGCTACACTGCCCTGGCGCTTGACATGTATGGCGATGGCAAACAGGCCAGCCACCCCGATGATGCAGGAAAATTTGCCGGTGCGGTACGCAAAAACATGGATGTTGCTGAAGCTCGCTTCAACGCAGCACTGGACCTGCTGAAGCAGCAGCCCAATGTAGATAGCACACAGCTTGCAGCGATTGGTTACTGTTTCGGTGGCGGTCTGGTACTGGAACTGGCACGTCGGGGTCTGGATATAGATGCCGTCGCCAGTTTTCATGGCAGTCTGGGTACTCAGACCCCTGCCCAGCAAGGTGCTGTGAAGACTCGCATTGCAGTATTTAATGGTGCCGATGACCCGATGTCGAAACCTGAACTGGTTAAAGCCTTCAAAGAAGAAATGGACAAGGCTGGCGTTGACTACCTGTTCGTCGACTACCCGGGGGCCAAACACGCATTTACCAATCCTGAAGCAGATGAGCTTGGAGTGAAGTTTGGTCTACCGCTGCAATATAATGCCGAAGCAGACAAAGATTCCTGGGCCAGGATGCAGGTATTTCTGAAGGAATCGTTTAATTAAGGAGCCTCTGAAAATATGACTACGAGGCATTAATTAATTGAAAAGTCCGGATTTCCTTAAGACTCCATGAGCGAACAAATAAAACTTTCATATTTTTCTGACGTGCTCTGTTTCTGGGCATATGCTGCACAAATTCGTCTTGATGAGTTAGAGGAAAAGTTTGGTGAAAAAATAATCATTAAACATCATTTTATTTCAGTGTTTGGCAATACTCAGCAGCGGATTGGAGAGGGATGGAAAGACCGGGGTGGTTATGCAGGGTTTGCTCAACACATCGTAGATACGGCTAAAGCATTTCCTTATCTCCATGTGAATCCTGAAATATGGCAAAGCACAAGGCCGAAGACTTCAGCGATGAGCCATTGTTTCTTAAAAGCAGTGCAATGCCTGGAAGAAAAAGAACTGATATCTTCTTCTGTCAATGTGAGTTATGGAAAAACAGTTTTTGAAGAAACATTATGGCGAGTCCGCTGTGCTTTTTTTGAAAATTCACTCGATATAGGTAATATTTCAGTGTTGAAAAATATTGCTGAAGAACTGCAACTGCCGATGGTAGAGATTGAACAGGTTTTATATGACGGCACGGCACTGGCATCTTTAATGAGTGATATGGAAAAGAAGGAATTATTAAAACTGGAAGGCAGCCCCTCTTATGTGATGAATGATGGCCGACAGAAATTGTATGGCAATATCGGTTACCGTGTCATCGAGGCAAACGTCACCGAATTACTCGAGCATGATAATAACCAGCTCAGCTGGTGTTGATCAACTCATAATGACTTATGCAGTTCTTTAATGATAGAAACAGACTATGTTTCGGTTCCCTTGTATGAGTCCAGAGATCAGCGAACAATAGACAAATACCTGTCCCGGTATTCTGAGCCTGAAGCACAGCTGCAGTCTTCACCACTTGCGCAGCTAGCAGAAGCTAACTGGGATTATATCGTTACCATCCCTGCCTGTGGTGAGGATAAATATCTACCCGGTACATTGTTGTCTATCACGCAGTGTCAGGCAGTTCGCAACCGGGCCAGGGTACTTTGTATTGTCGTACTCAATGGCAACGAAGCAAGAGAGGATGAATTCAGCTCATCCAATCAAAAGATGCGGGACTGGTTCAGCAAGTGCTGTACACCGATAGCCGGTTCCCTTAACCCCGATGATGCCTGTCCACAGTCACTGGTGAGCTGGAAAAATATTGATATTCTTATTGTTGATAGATCACAGAAGCCGTGGCTAATCCCCTCTGACCAGGGAGTCGGCCTGGTTAGAAAAATTGGTGCAGATATCGCTCTATATCTGATAACTACAGGAAGGATTACCTGTCCCTGGATACATACTACTGATGCCGATGCCAGGGTGCCTGATGATTATTTTCTACGTACGAATGAACTACCCTCTACATCAGGGGATATACCTAAGCCCCCCAGCTGTCTTGTGTACCCTTATCAACATATCCCGGACGTGGACATGGCTCAGCAGGAACATGATCGATACTGGCCCGCGCTGACTGAATATGAACTTTGGCTGCGTTATTATGTGGCGGGACTGAAGTGGGCGGGATCCAGCTATGCCTACCCATCGATAGGCAGCCTGCTTGCCTGTGATGCCCTGGCCTATTCACGTATCCGTGGCTTTCCAAAACGCATGGCAGGGGAGGATTTTTATTTCCAGAACAAGTTGTCCAAGGTGGGGGCGATGATCATGCTAGAGGGGGAGCCAGTAAAGCTGTTGACCCGGC
>JAUWVE010000021.1 GCA_030617565.1 Gammaproteobacteria bacterium
ATCGGTTTTGCTTTGCTGCCATTGATGATATCGCTCAACCACGGGTGATAATTCTGACATCTCTACCGACAATTGCCGGAACTGATTCTGATCAGCAGCGACTGCAGGATCGGCCAGCAGGGCATGGATTTCTTCCAGCCGATGGCTTAGATGGTCAAGTTTTTCGGTGATTGAGGATTTCATGGATGAATAGTTTCAAGTTTCAAGCTTCAAGTTTCAAGTTTCAAGTCAAAAGAATCTGGATAAGTTTTGTAATTGCGGTGGTTCTATCTTGAAACTTGAAACTTGCGACTTGAAATTTAGATTTATACTTTCAAATCAAACAATCGCCGGGCCGCCTCTATAACTGCCTTGTCAGCAACCAGCCCGGCCTCTTTCAGTGCGGCCGTCGGAGCATGGGTGTATTTGTTGGTTAATGACCTGGCCAGTGCCTCTAAAACAACTTCGGGGTTCTCGCCGGTGGCCAGTAATTTTCGTGCTTTGTCGAGTTCTGCCTGGCGCAGATGGTCGGCGTTTTCCCTTAGTGCACGGATCATCGGTACGGCATCGAGTGATTTCAGCCAGTCGACAAAGTGGCCAACCTGCAGGTCAATAATTTTTTCGGCTTCTTCTGCTGCTTCACGGCGCGACTGAAGATTCTCCTCTATCACATTTTGCAGGTCATCGACGGTGTACAGAAAAACATCGCTCAGCTCACTGACTTCTGCCTCGATATCCCGGGGCACGGCAAGGTCGACCATGAATATTGGCCGGTGGCGACGTTTTTTTAATGCCTGCTCAACGGCGCCCTTTCCGAGTATCGGCAGCTGGCTGGCAGTAGAGGCGATGACGATATCGGCCTCGTGCAGGCGTGTGGGTAATTCAGCCAGGGCGATGGCTTCACCGCCGACCAGTTCAGCCAGTTTCTGCGCCCGTTCAACGGTACGGTTGGAAACTATGATATGTCCGACCTGCTGCTGCGACAGGTGTTGTGCAGTCAGTTCAATAGTTTCACCAGCACCAATCAATAACACTGTTTTCTGTGACAGGTCGGTAAAAATTTGTTTCGCCAGCTTGACAGCCGCATAGGCTACTGACACTGCGCTAGCTCCAATTTGGGTATCCGTGCGCACCTGTTTGGCAACAGAAAAGGTATGCTGGAACAACTGGTTAAGCAACTTGCCGGTAACACCGGTCTTGTGCGCAGTAGCGAAGGCCTCTTTCATCTGGCCGAGAATCTGCGGCTCACCAAGCACCATGGAATCGAGTCCGCTGGCGACCCGAAATGCATGTCGTACAGCCTCATCACCCGGGTTGCGGTACAGAAAAGGTTCGATATCATCGGCGTTAAGCCGATGATAATCACAGAACCATTCAACCAGACTATTTTCATTTGCCTGTTCATGACTGCAGTAAATTTCGGTACGATTACAGGTCGAAAGTATCGTGGCTTCACGTGCTCCACCGGCATCAGTGATATCTGCTAACGCGGTTACCAGGGAATCGGGGGCGAACGCAGCCTGCTCCCGAAGTTCCAGAGGAGCAGTTTTGTGGTTGATGCCAAAGTTGAACAGGTGCATGATGCCTATATTATTGCCTAAATATTCAGGATAGAACCGAACATTGTCTCTTGTAAATAGAATCTGTCAAGCCGTGTCATCGTTTACATTGCTTGCATCGCTTGTACTTGTCTCAGCCACATTTACCTCCTGTGCCAGTAGCTCCGTCAAAAAGAACACGACTGACGCAGCGACAAAGGAACCCGTACAGGCAGAGACCGATGCAGCAACCAGACCGCAAAACCTGCCAGATGTCGAACTCACTTCCGAACTGATGTACAAGCTATTGCTGTCCGACATTGCCCGCCAGCAGAACATCAATGATCTTGCACTGGCGGCTCTGGTTGATACGGCAACTGAAACTCGCGACCCCCGGCTGGCTGCCCAGGCAACCCGTCAGGCCGTGTCTTCGTCTCAGTATGGCATTGCAATTCAAATGGCCCAACTATGGCTGGAACTTGCACCAGACAACATTGATGTCTACCAGACACTGGGCAATCTTCTGATTGTTGAAAACCAGCCAGAGCGTGCTTTGGCCTATTATAGCAAAGCTCTGGCTTTAGCAGACGAAAATAACCGCAGCCAGCTACTGAAACAAATTAGCAACACCCTGATTCGTTACGGCAGCCAGCAGCAGGCTCTCGAATTAATCGACAAGCTTGCGACTGAATACCCCGACTCAGCCGATGTGGCGTTGGCTCATGCAAGCGTCGCCAGCAAGCTCAAAGAATATGGCATTGCAGCCACTGCCATTGACCGTACACTGTCTCTCGACCCGGACAGCATCAACGCCGCTACGTTTAAGTTCGGGCTGTTGCTGCTTAATAAAAAAACCAGCGAAGCAGAGCAGTTTGCCAGCAGCTTTCTGAAAAAATATCCCACGGCCATTCTGCTTCGCACGGCGCTGGCCAGGCACTACCTGGAGACTAACAAGCTTAAGCAGGCAGAAAGAGAATACCTGGTCATACATAAGCAGGACGAAACCTCCATTATTGCGCCGATGGCGCTGGCACTGATACGGATCGATAGCGGAAAACTGGACGATGCAACAAAGTATCTCGAGAAGGTGCTGCTACTGCAACCGGATAATGATCTGGCGCGGCTCTACCTCGGCGATATTGCGGCGCAGCAGAAAAAACTTGATGATGCTATCCAGTGGTATCGCTCTGTTACTGAGAAAGATCAGTTGTTCAAAGCCCGGTTACGTCTGGTTGACGTCATCATGCAGCGAGACGGTATCGATGCAGCTATGCGTGAGCTTGAAGCTATGCACGCCGAAAACCCCAGCCAGCAGGTAGGCATCATCCTGCTACAGCACGATCTATTACTAGAGGCCGGACGTGATGATGAAGCGCTGCAGATTATTAACCTCGCCCTGGCGGATAGCCCGGATGACTTAGATCTGCTTTATGCCAGGGCCATGATTGCTGCACGCCGGGAAGATGTTGCTGGTCTGGAAAAAGATTTACAACATGTACTTAAAATTGAGCCCGACCATGCGCAGGCACTGAATGCCTATGGCTTTACTCTGGCAGACCTGACGGATCGTTATAGCGAAGCCTATGCACTAATCCAGGCAGCGCTGAAACAAAAACCCGGTGACCCCTTTATCCTCGACAGCATGGGCTGGGTAGAGTACCGGAGGGGAAATTTAAGCGTAGCCGAAGACTATCTGCGCAGGGCGCTGGCTAAGCGAAATGATCAGGAGATCGCCTCCCATCTTGTTGAAGTACTGCTGGCCGCAGGTAAGGTACGTGAGGCGAGAACGGTCTGGGCGAAAGCGACTAAGAAATTCCCGGATAGTGAGAAATTACAAGCGGTAGGTGAAAAACTGAAGGGGAAAGGTGAAAGGTGAAAGAATATTTTACGTTTTAATGTAGTTCGAGTTTATGCTAAAGATTAATGGTGAAAGTTTAAAGGCTGGCACGATAATGATGGATTTAATTTTATCTGTAGGTGCGAATTCATTCGCACAAATTTTGTCCGAATAAATTCGAACCGACAATATTGCCTCCGATTTGGTCTTGATCTTGAAATTTGTACCCAAATTCACCATCGCCTTATTTCTATCAGCTGCTGTTTTGCTGCTAGGCGCCTGCGCCAGCAAGCCTATAAAGATGGAAGCAGACTCAGACTGGCAGTCCCGGCAGGCTGCTCTCGCTGATATCGACAACTGGAAAATGCACGCTCGTATTGGCCTGCGCGGCATGGATCGCAGCGGCAGCGCCTCCCTGATATGGGTTGAAACACCCGAACTACGCAATCTACGCCTGTTGGGCCCGCTTGGTGGCGGCCTGGTTCTGCTACAACAAGATGCCGCAGGGGTCTCTATACAGGACAGCAGGGGCAGGGTCTGGCACGCACAGGATGCCGGTGAACTGATCTATCAAGTCACCGGCTGGCAAATCCCTGTTTCCGGCCTGCGCTGGTGGCTACTGGGTTTGACTGAACCCGGCAGCAAGGCAGAATCCAGCCTGGATTCTGCGCATCGTCTGGTTAGCGTCCAACAAGCCGGCTGGAAAGTGTCGCTGGATAAATACGCCCTGTTTGGAGATCATGAACTGCCGACATCGATAGTGATGGAAACTATGGCTGATCGTGAGGATAGGCGGTATATTCGAGTGAAAGTGATTGTTAAGGAATTCGAACTGAACGACTAAAGACTCAGTATAATAATGAAATGAATGTGGGAGGCGCGCCCTCGCGGCGAATTTTTTTAAATTCAGGAAAAGGCTTAAGGAGGCAAGGAGAATTGAATTTCTAGTAGATTTCTCTTAGGTTTTACCTTTTACTTTTTCCCTTTAACCTTTCCTGCTAATTATTCGCCGCGAGGGCGCGCCTCCCACAAGGTCAAACACAGCAAATAGACAAATTACTGAAAACTGGATTAATGCTAACCCTCCCCGCCCCTGCCAAAATAAACCTGTTCCTGCATATCACGGGGCGTCGTGCTGACGGTTATCATGAATTACAGACGGTGTTTCAGTTCCTTGATTTGCAGGATGAAATTACTCTTTCTGCCCGCCCTGATACACAAATTCGACGTCTGACCCAATGGGCTGATGTGGCGGAAGAGGATGACCTGATGGTAAAAGCCGCGCACCGCCTCGCTGAACATGCCGGGATCACATCCGGGGTTGATATCAGAATTGAAAAAAATATTCCGATGGGTGCCGGACTCGGTGGCGGCAGCTCAGATGCGGCCACGGTGCTTTGTGGTTTGAATCGCCTGTGGGGCCTCGATTTATCGAAGGACACATTAGCCAGAATTGGCCAGAAGCTCGGGGCTGATGTGCCAGTTTTTATTCATGGGCATGCGGCCTGGGCTGAAGGGACTGGCGAAATTCTGACTTCCATTGACCCAGCTGAAGATCTATATCTGCTGATTGTGCCTCCGCTACACGTCTCTACAGCGGAAATTTTCAGTCATCCCGCATTGACACGCGATAGTTCGCCAATCAAAATACCCGACTTTCTTGAAGGGCAAGGACATAACGACCTTGAAACAGTAGTCAGGCAGCAATATCCCGACGTGGATAAGGTCATGAACTGGCTACAGCAATTTGCCAGGGCACGCATGACTGGAACCGGTGCAGGTGTATTTATTTCGCCAGAATCAACCAGCGATGCGAAAAGAATTGCACAGCAGGTTCCTGCCAGCTGGCAGTGTTTTGTTACGCAGGGTTTAAATTCAAGCCCGCTATATGATCGGTTGTCAACCTTTACGAATGGGGTGTAGCCAAGCGGTAAGGCACTGGATTTTGATTCCAGCATGCACAGGTTCGAATCCTGTCACCCCAGCCATCATTTAAGCAGTACAGTCGTCACTTTTAATAGGAGCAGACTTTTGCCAAACGATGACATGATAGTCCTTTCAGGTTCGGGTAACCCTGAGCTCAGCACAGAAGTCTGCCAACGCCTGGGTATAAGACAGGGCAAGGCCATAGTTGACACCTTCAGTGACGGTGAAATCCAGATTGAGATACTGGACAATGTACGTGGCCGTGATGTTTTCATTTTACAGTCGGTCTGTCCGCCCTGTAATGACAATCTGATGGAATTATTGCTGTTGATCGATGCCTGCAAACGCTCGGCGGCCGGTCGCATCACCGCCGTGGTTCCTTATCTCGGATATGCACGACAGGACCGTCGGCCTCGCTCGCAGCGCACGCCGATCTCTGCACGCCTGGTGGCTGACATGATCTCAAGGGCCGGCGCCAATCATGTACTGACTGTAGACATCCATGCAGACCAGATCGTCGGCTTCTTCGATATTCCCACCGATAATATCTACGCCCTACCGGTACTGCTCGGTGATGTCTGGCGTCACAGCGATGACAGCCTGATGGTCGTCTCACCCGATGTCGGTGGTGTGGTTCGTGCCCGCGCGCTGGCCAAACCGCTGGAGGCAGACCTCGCCATTATTGACAAACGTCGCCCGAAAGCCAATGTTGCCAAGGTAATGAACATAATCGGTGATGTAGAAGGCAGAAACTGCGTCATCATCGACGACCTGGTTGATACAGCTAATACCCTCTGCGAGGCAGCCAGTGCACTGAAAAAGCGCGGTGCCAGCCGGGTTTCCGCCTGCTGTACCCACCCTATCCTGTCCGGCCCTGCAGTCGAACGCATCAGCAATTCCGAGTTGGATGAACTGGTTGTCACCAATACCGTACCACTGTCAGAGGATGCGGCGGCCTGTAACAAAATTCGTCAGCTCAGTATTGCCGATCTATTGGCAGAAACCATGCGCCGGATATATAACCAGGAGTCGGTTAGTTCGCTCTTCTATTGAAGAAGTTCCAGGTCAAAAGTTCCAAGCTCCAGGTAAAACACCAGATAGCTTGGAACTTTTGACCTGGAACTTGGAACTATTATCCCGTTTTCTGTTATAATCCACGCCCTTTTTCCCGGTCTGGTCGCGGTCCGGGTTGTTTACAACGACAAAATGGGAGATTCCTAATGTCTAACAGTCATACTATTATCGCCGAAATGCGTGATGTGCAAGGTACGGGTGCGAGCCGCCGCCTGCGTCATGCCGGCCAGGTTCCTGCAATTCTTTATGGTGCTGGAAAAGATACAGCCATGCTCTCTTTGAGCCATAACAGCCTGTATCACAACCTGGAAGACGAATCTTTCCACAGTTCTATACTTACCGTTGAAATTGACGGCAAGAAAGAAAAAGCTATTCTGCGCGATGTACAGATGCACGCCTTTAAACAGCTGATTATGCATATCGACCTGCAGCGTATTAGCGCCAAAGATAAGATCCATATGAATGTACCGCTGCATTTCACAGGTGGCGAAGAAGCTCCTGGGGTCAAGGTCGAAAGCGGCATCGTCTCTCATCTCATTACTGAGCTGGACATCGTCTGTCTGCCTGCCGATCTGCCGGAATTTATATCCATTGATATTTCTGCCCTGAATCTCGGTGATTCTATTCATCTTAGTGAAATCACCCTGCCGGACGGTGTTGAATCTACCACCCTGTCTCATGGTGGTGATGACCTCGCCGTGGTTACCGTTGTCGCTGTTCGTGGCGCCACTGAAGACGAAGAGACTGCTGAAGGTGAAGGTGAAGAAGAAGCAGGTGAAGAAGGTTCTGATACTGAAGCGGCTGAGGGCAGCGAATAAGCCCTGCCTATGGCTTTCGGCATCAGACTGATCGCCGGCCTCGGCAACCCCGGCCCGCGTTATGTTGATACACGGCACAATGCGGGCTTCTGGTTTATCGAGGAACTGGCGAATCGCTTTCACGGCAGCTGGCGTGATGAGCCTCGTTTCAAATCACGCGTGTGTGAGATCACCATTAATGGCGAGCGTATCTGGCTGCTGGCGCCACAGGATTTTATGAATCACAGCGGTGTATCCATTGCTGCTTTTGCCCGCTATTACCGTATAGACACAGAACAAATCCTGGTCGCCCACGATGAAATTGATTTGCTGCCCGGTCGCATAAAGCTCAAACAGGGTGGCGGTGCTGCCGGTCATAATGGCCTGCGTGACACTACACAACATCTCGGCAGCCCTGATTACCTGCGCCTGCGTCTCGGCATAGGCCACCCGGGCAAACAGAACGCTGTGGTCAATTTTGTACTGAAACGACCGCCGGAAGCCGAGATGACGCTGATCCAGTCAGCGATTGATCACAGTGCTGATCACATTGAGGACATTCTCAATGGTGACATACAAACAGCCATGAACGCTCTGCATTCACACAGCTAGGAAAATAACTATGGGTTTTAAATGCGGCATCGTCGGATTGCCAAACGTTGGCAAGTCCACCCTGTTCAATGCACTGACTCGTGCTGAAATTCAGGCCGAAAACTATCCTTTCTGTACTATCGAGCCGAATGTCGGCATCGTTGAAGTCCCAGACCCCCGTCTCGACAAACTGGCGGCAATCGTTAACCCGCAAAGGGTGCTGCCTACCACGATAGAATTCGTCGATATCGCCGGCCTGGTTGAAGGCGCATCAAAAGGCGAAGGCCTGGGCAACAAATTCCTCGCGCATATTCGTGAAGTCGATGCCATCGTCCAGGTAGTACGCTGCTTCGAGGACGAGAACATCACCCATGTCGCCGGCAAGATCGATCCCATCTCTGATATCGATGTCATTGCCACTGAACTGGCACTGGCCGACATGGATACCACGGAAAGAGCACTGGCCCGCGCACAGAAGATGAGCAAGGGTGGCGACAAGGACGCACTGAATGAAGCGGCGGTGCTGGAAAAAGTCAGCAAACATCTCGATGAAGGGCTGCCGGTGCGGTCACTGGAGCTGGATGCCGATGAGACGGCGATACTCAAACCATTATGCCTGATGACCATCAAGCCAACGCTGTATGTCCCTAATGTCGATGACAGCGGTTTTGAAAACAATCCCTTTCTTGATGCCGTACGTGACCGGGCAAAAACAGAAAATGCCGAGGTGGTGCCTGTTTGCGCGGCCATCGAGGCCGAACTGGTGGAAATGGACGCAGAGGAAAGAAAGGAGTTTCTCGATGACATGGGGCTGGACGAACCCGGCCTCGATCGTGTCATCCGTGGCGGCTATAAACTGTTGCAGCTACTTACCTACTTCACCGCTGGCGTAAAAGAGGTCCGTGCCTGGACGGTTCGCGCTCAATCCACCGCACCACAGGCCGCCGGTGTTATTCATACTGATTTTGAGCGTGGTTTTATCCGTGCCGAGACTATTGCCTATGATGATTTTGTCGAATTCAACGGTGAACAGGGTGCGAAAGAACATGGCAAGTTAAGACTGGAAGGTAAGGATTATATCGTGCAGGATGGGGATGTGCTGCATTTCAGGTTTAATGTGTAACGGCAGTTCCAAGTGCCAAGTTCCAGGTCGAAAGTCTCTGAGATTGGGTATTTGATCTATCCTGGAACTTGGAACTTGGCACCTGGAACTTTCTTTTTAGTCTTGAATAAAGTAAATTCCCCTCCCCCAAACAAATGGCAATGTAGCTCAGCTGGTTAGAGCACAGCATTCATAATGCTGGGGTCGGTGGTTCAAGTCCACCCATTGCTACCAACTTCAGACCCCTGACGGCCAGGCTGGCAGGGGTTTTCTTTGCAGCTGGCTGCCTGCAACTTCTGTGAAAACCATGCTAAATACCCGCAACAATGTGGCCACCCAAAAAGTCAACTCTTGCTGTCATCGTCCCAGTATTCCAGCAAGTTTACGTGTAATCCTGTATGAACGTGATCTTTTGATACTATGAAGTTCTGCACGATCAGTCTGTAGCTCCTCAATCAACTGATCCATCTCCTTTTTTAGTTGAATCAAGCGCTCATAAGCTTGCCTGTCAATTTTCAGGTCTTCTAGCTGCTCCTGCAGTGCTAACTTCTCCCGGTACCACTCACCATGCCGTTCTCTGAGGCCATCACGAATGATTTCGTACTCTTCGCTATGCGGCCAGTCCATCTCGATCTCTACCTGCAGGTTTTCAACTGCATCACAAAGGATATACTCAATATGCGGATCTCTATCATGGGCCAGCAACACAGTATTCTTATCACTGCTGCAAACACTCAGTCTTTGCATGCTGAATTCTTCAATAATTTTTTCAATAGAATTCAAATCAAGCAGCATTCTTCCCTGGCCTGCATCCACTAGTTTCAGGCTATGCAGATGGAAATATCCTTCACGCTCTGCCGGGTCGAAACGCAGCAAGCTACCGCCTGCCAGTGGAACCGGTATATCGAATGAAATATGTTGATGATCAGACCCCAATACTGCTGTAGCTTTGATGCTGTTCTGCTCCGAGAAAGGTTCATTCGGCTGCGCCCAGTATAGACGGGGATGAAACATAGTATCGCCGCTGCCTGCCTGCGGTGCAGTCTCCAGCAGTCTGCTGACCAGCTTGCCCTGGTCGACGGGACCAATGGCTGCCTGAAATTTATCTTCCATGGCGACGTATGCTTCCAGCCTGTCAGAGATATCAAGGCCAAGTTGCTCGAAACTGGAAAGTAGATACTCACGGATGCTATTCCAGCCATTGTTGTCGAATAAAGAGGCGAACTTACGGCTATTGCCATAGACAAACCAGAACAGTGCACGAAACAGGACAAACTCCGCTGTTAGTTTTTCATCAAACTGCCACTCCCGATCAAAACTCTGATATTTTCCTGATTTGTTAACAATAATATTAAATGGCAGGATATCGACCATGTCTTTTGCATCAGGATGCTGTGATAGATAATTTTTGAGGAATTCGTAATAGTCTTTATACAGGGCCAGCAATCTTTGCTGCTCCTGCCAGGTCATCAGGCTTTGAAGCCATACATCTGCCAGTAGCTCTCCCGCAAGATAATCTTCATCAATACATATTTGCTGATACCCTGCTTCTGTTGCTGCCGCACTGGTTGCTGAATTTATTTTTTCTTTACGAACAACCATTTCATCGCGACGTTTACGCGTTACAGTACGAAATTCAGGCTTTCGCTGTGAACCAGTGAAATGGGCAAAATCATAGACGGCAATCCTGTCGGCCGTATCGTTATTGTAACCGGCTACGATCAGGTATGAATTAGAAAATTCCAGCAGGCTGCCATTTTGAGTGCAGGCCTGCCAGAAAATATATTCATCAAAATCACTGTTTAGTGTGCGCAAATAATCACGTGATACTGAACCACGTAGATGGGCCGATGCTTCTGCCTGCTTCAAAAATTCTTCATGTAATATGACGGTAGGAATCTTGTAATCCGGGAACGGTGCCAGAAAGGTATTGCTGTCAAGTCCTGCATCAGCAAGGATACTTCTCCATTCTGAATGATCATAAGTGCGTATACCTGTACTATCAGGGTAGCGATTAACACCTATATAGGGAACGCCGTAATGATCTTCCGTTGCCCCCATTAGATACTTCAGTCCGAGCCGGTTTTCTATTGCGGTAATAATCACACCACCGGGTTTAAGGCTTTTCTGAACAGCGGCGATGATTTCCAGTACCGCCGCCCGGTCATCTATCGCATCCGGACAAAAACGTTTGGCATATTCAAGCACGCCGATAAGGAACACCGCATCATAAGCTTTTTCAGGCAGGCGCAGGTGATTGAAGTTACTGTTAACAATGTGGATATTGTTCAGATCACGGCAGCGTGAGTGTGCAATACTGGCACGTCGTGTACTTCCTTCAATGGCATCTACATTCAAACCCTGTTCTGCCAGGTAGCGCGAGATCGCTCCGCAGCCACAACCCAGTTCGAGGACGTCTTCAAAGCTGGATAAATCAAGCGCCCGTAAAAGGTGCACCCGTTTTGTTGTCAGATGATATTCTGAAGGCCAGTCATGTATATGGCTTTCAAGTTCTGTTGATGAGGAGCTGATGTCAGTTGCATTTGCAATTACATTTTTAACATAGGTTTCTTTATCATCACCATCTGAATAGGCAAATTCCTGCTTTATGCCGGCACCGGGCAAATGCCAGAGTCCCGATGCAGCCTGATCGAGTTTGTTTACAGTTATTAGGCTGGAGATCGTCATATATCCTGTCCTGTCAGAAGCAATCGAAAGATAACATATAAAGAAGTTTTACGTTTTACGTTTTACGGGTTACGGGTTACGGGTTACGGTTTTCCGTAAATCATAAATCGTAAACCGTAAACCGTGTTATATACTTAACGATCAACTGCTAAAGTAAGACTTTGCACCAGGCAATTATGGAAATACTACCTTTGGAGTCCCTATGCCGTCAGACCTACGTGAAATACGAATCAACCCTATCGTACCCAGTGAATCAGTCCTGGTCGCCACAGCACGCGGTAACCGCCCAAAGAAGGCCGAAGAGCTTGCACCGCGAGATTCCCGTTCACATGTCGCCACTTGCCCATTCTGCCGAGGCAATGAAGACAAGACCCCCCCTGCCATTCAGGCTATACCAGATGAAGAGAACTGGGATATCCGTATTGTTGAAAACCTCTACCCGGTCCTCGGTGATGATCGCGAACAACCTGATCTCAACCTCGGCATGCAACAGACAATTGATGGCTATGGCCGCCACGAAGTAATTATCGACAACAGCAATCATGGCATCGCACTGCATGAAATGACCAACAGCCATATCGCACTGTTGTTCAGAACCTATCGAGATCGCATGCAGATATTGTATGAGTCTGATGAACGCTTACGTTATGTACTGGCCTTCAAAAACTTCGGACCGGCGGCCGGTGCCAGCATCCCGCACACCCATTCGCAGATGATTGCGCTTCCTGTGGTACCGGATAATGTGCAGGCTGAAGTTGATCATTCGCACGACTATTATGAAAAGCACCATAACTGTGTTTTCTGTTCATTGATAGACGAGGCACTGACCTTCGAAACCCGCATCTATGACCGTGAATCCGGTGAAGTCAAGCGACAGATCGATGTCGGTCAGTATGTGATTGAGCGTGGCAAGAAGTTTATAGCCATCAAACCCTTTGCCAGCCGTTATGAGTGGGAGATACATATCCTGCCATTGGTCCATCAGGCCGATTTCAAGGATGCTACGGATGAAGACATGGAAGATTTTGCTGCGGTACTAAAACGCACTATGGCAAGGCTGGATGCCGTACTTGGCGGAGTGCAGTACAACTATTTCCTGCATTCCATCCCGCATAACCGCCGCTTCGAGGAAAATATACCCAGCTACCACTGGCACCTGGAGATAACACCAAGAACATCTATCCCAAACGGCTTTGAACTAGGCTCCGGGTTGTTCGTAAATACCATCAGTCCGGAAGAAGCGGCGGAACAGCTGAGGGAAGTGGAACTCACAAAGGAATAAACACCTAATCTTCTAGCTCACACAGACCTTTCAACACCATATCGGTGAAGCTGACGATGCCGACCACCTTGCCATTTTCCACCACCGGCGCCCGGGACAGACCAAAGCGATCAAATAACCGTGCTGCATATCGAATATCCATCTTTGGACCGACGGTGACAACCGGTTTCGTCATGACTTCATAGATATTGACCCGAGCCGGTGCCCTGTCCTTAGCCAGTACCTGGCGTGCAATATCCGATATCAGCACCATGCCGTATTCATCATTTTCATCGCGTTTTTCAACAATCAAGGATTTATTTTCCAGGTGTTTCATCGCTCTTAATGTATCTTTCACACTCATCATGCCATCGACAATGTCGAATTTGTGTTTCATCACATCCCGCACGACGACTCTTTTTTTCTGCTCTGTCATAACTTTTCCTCCACGGCTTCACTCAATTCCTTTATTTGCTTAGTTACACCCACGGCATCTTCAACATCAAGCTGAATTGCAATCCCTGATCCAGGGTTGTTTTCAAACTCAGCAATATCTGAAATCTTTTCAATTATATCCCTACTCATATGTTCCTCAACCAGGAACATCAGAACATCACGCTGCGTCTCCAAAGAAAGGCCAAAGAAAGTTTTGGTTTTTTCCAGTCCTTCACCGCGGGCATTGTTGATGACCGTTGCACCCGTTGCACCGGCCTCCCTTGCAGCCTCCATAACGGCATCGGTTTTGCTGTCCTCTACAAATGTAATGATTAATTTAAAA
>JAUWVE010000176.1 GCA_030617565.1 Gammaproteobacteria bacterium
ATCATCAGGATAGGAAAACCATGCACGAAAGATATAGATGCTGGCATCGATAAGATAGACACGTTCCTTCAAAATTTTTTCGGCTGCATAGAAATGACTGCTGGTATAGAAATCAATAATTCAAGATAATCAGCTTCCTAAAGAGGAGCAGAGCATGGCGCAATACATCTACACAATGAACCGGGTCAGCAAGATCGTCCCGCCTGGCCGTAAAATTCTTGAAGACATATCCCTGTCCTTTTTTCCCGGCGCAAAGATCGGCGTGCTTGGGCTAAATGGCTCGGGTAAATCAACGCTACTGAAGATTATGGCAGGCCTTGATACTGAAATCGAGGGAGAAGCCCGACCACAGGCCGACATCAAGATTGGCTTCCTGTCACAGGAGCCACAGCTGGATGATGCACTCGATGTGCGCGGCAATGTTGAATTAGGGGTATCTGAAACAAAAGCCCTGGTGGATCGCTATAACGAAGTCTGCGCCCGCTTTGCCGAGCCGATGGAAGATGACGAAATGACTGCCCTGCTGGAAGAACAGGGCAAACTGCAGGTAGCGATTGAAACTGCCGGAGCCTGGGAACTGGACCGAAAACTGGAGATTGCAGCGGATGCTCTGCGCCTGCCTCCGTGGGATGCCGATGTCAGCAAACTGTCCGGTGGTGAACGTCGTCGCGTGGCACTGTGTCAATTATTATTGTCGGCACCCGACATGTTGTTGCTGGACGAACCGACCAACCATCTGGATGCCGAGTCCGTTGCCTGGCTGGAACGTTTCCTGGCAGAATTCCCCGGTACCGTGGTCGCTGTTACCCATGACCGTTACTTCCTCGACAATGTGGCTGAATGGATACTGGAACTGGATCGTGGCCATGGCCTGCCATTTAAGGGAAATTATTCCTCCTGGCTGGAACAGAAAGAAGAACGCCTGCAGCAGGAAGAACGACAGGAATCTGCTCGCCAGCGTACCATCAAGGAAGAACTGGAGTGGGTGCGCAGCAATGCAAAAGGACGCAGGGCCAAGAGCAAGGCCCGTCTTGCCCGGTTCGAAGAACTCTCTTCTCAAACTACGCAACAGCGAAATGAAACCCATTCATTGTATATCCCACCCGGCCCCCGACTGGGTGACCTGGTTATAGAAGCAGATAAGCTTTCCAAATCATATGGCGATCATCTACTCTTCGATGAACTTAGCTTCAGTCTGCCCCAGGGTGGAATCGTCGGCATTATTGGACCAAACGGGGCAGGTAAAACCACCTTGTTTCGCTTATTGACGAACCAGGAATCACCCGACAGCGGAACATTAAAGATTGGTGAAACCGTCAAAATAGCCTGCGTCGATCAGTCCCGTGATGCACTGGATGACAACAAGACAGTATGGGAGGAAATCTCTGACGGTCAGGAACAGATTATTGTCGGTAATTACCAGACTGTTTCACGTGCCTATGTCAGTCGTTTCAATTTCCGCGGCGGAGACCAGCAGAAAAAAATCGGTGATTTGTCCGGTGGTGAGCGTAACCGCGTACATCTGGCAAAACTGCTGAAAAGCGGTGGCAATCTGCTGCTGCTGGATGAGCCGACCAATGACCTTGATGTTGAAACCCTGCGCGCACTGGAAGAAGCGATACTCGGCTTCCCCGGCTGTGTCGTAGTCATCTCGCATGATCGCTGGTTCCTGAACCGTATCGCTACGCATATCCTGGCCTACGAGGGCGACAGCAAGGTCACCTGGTTTGAAGGCAACTTTGAAGACTATGAAGCCGACCGCAAGCGCCGGCTGGGTGATGATGCGGATCAGCCGCATCGTATAAAGTATCGGAGGATTGATGGGTAAGGGGTTTTCTTTTTTTTTGCTGGCGCACGGCTGAAGGCAGACCCTGACCCTACGGGTGGTTTTCTTTTTTATTTTCGATTGCTCGAATTGAGATAAACTTTCGCACTTCATGTGCGAGTTCATTTCTTTTTTGTTATTGTGCTGATGCTTGACTGAGTGTTTCGTCCTTCATGGACGAGTGACTTTTCTTTGCTTGCCCAAAGAAAAGTAACCAAAAGAAAAGGCACCCGACATGCATGCCCATATAGAATCATTATGGGTTCCCTGCGATGCTCGAATGAGCCGACGGGGCGCCAGCACAAAAAAAATATCAGGCAGTGCTACTCACTGCCTCATCATCACTCTCAATGCCTTCTCTTTCGTCATTCAACCTTTTCGCCACTGAGGCACGATAGGGACAATTCTTACCGTTATCACACTTGTCACATTCCATATCTGTCCAGGCATAGGCGAGTGCGAAGGTAAGACGTGAGAAAAAACGCTCATCGGCATTGGCACCAATTGTGCCAGTGCGATACATGGTCTGCATGAATGGCCGCTTCATACGAGCGACCAGGAAGATCACACCAGCCTTTTCCAGCCGTTCACATAACTGAGTCAGAACCATTTGACCAGTCGAATCCAGCATATTTATGCCTTCAGCATCAAGAATGATAAATTTTGCATCGGGGTGTTCGGCGTATATCCGTAATACCTCGGTTTCGAAGAAACCTGCATTGGCATAATACAGCGACATATCGAATCGAATGACGACAATATTTTTACATGTTTCAAGTTCAGGGTGGATTTTCAAATCACGAAAAGTACCATCATGATAACGAGCGACCGTAGCAAAACGTGGGCGCATGGTACGGTAAATGAACAACGCCATCGACAGCAGAACGCCAATCAGAATGCCTTTGTCCAGATGCGGTGCCATAACAAGCGTCAACACAAATGTCACGACAGCTACGATACCGTCATGTTTCTCCGCTTTCCATGCATGCTTGATGGGTTCAAACTTGATCAGCCCCAGCACTGCCATGATGATGACAGAGGCCAGAGTTGCCTGGGGTAAATGATAGAGCAGCGGGGTTAAAAATAGCAGTGTGATGCCAACAACAACACCTGTGACGATTGAACTAAAACCTG
>JAUWVE010000007.1 GCA_030617565.1 Gammaproteobacteria bacterium
ACAAACTATCTCAAGATTATGAAGCTCCATCATCGCCTGCACTTCCTTACAGGGACGAGAAGCATCAAAAGATCGAACGGGTTCAGCAAGGTGGTGTGCAGTAAAGGCTTCTGAGAACAGTCTGAACAGATGTTTATTCGCATTCTGTTCAGGGAGAAGAAGTGACTTGTTACTGTCTGGTAGTGATTCAGCCTTTCCGGTTCTTTGCAGCTTTTGCGTACACTTGTGATGCGTTTTCCATGCCTGCTTATAGAGTGCAGTATCGCCTTCATCAAGCACTTCCAGTAAGGCGTTCATTTCCTGTAAGTACAGCTGGGCGAATCCTACGTCATGCCGGCATATATCGTTGGCATTATCGATTAAATCGGCCAGTTTGATCGTTTTCGCACGCTGACTGGCGCGTGCAATATGCTGTTTGTCTATGGTTTTTCTGATCTGGCGATTACCATCACCCGGTTTACTGATATCTGTCAGATTTTCGACTAACTCAGCGATGCTAGTGCCAAACTCCTTTTCTAC
The DNA here is from genome assembly GCA_030617565.1 of Gammaproteobacteria bacterium. GTDB lineage: Bacteria > Pseudomonadota > Gammaproteobacteria > BMS3Bbin11 > BMS3Bbin11 > BMS3Bbin11. The sequence goes on from JAUWVE010000007.1 coordinate 520, forward strand.
ATCGTAAAGCGTGGCAGGTGTATCCTCTACAACGTCATGCAACCAGGCAGCAGCAATCATTTCCTCATCGTCTGTCACTGAGGCAACAATATTGGCCACTGTAGAAAGATGGACAGCATAGGGTTGATTGTTATATTTGCGCAGATGATTTATGCGCTTGTGTGCTGTGGTAGCAAACTGTTTTGCTTTTTCTACCAGATCCATCGGTTCTTATACCAGACTAGCTGAGTTGATCCAGCCCACGTTGAAGATCCCTTTTCAGGTCATCAACATCTTCCAGACCAATAGAGAGTCTAAGCAGATTATCAAACACACCCATCTCCTGCCGTTGCTCGACAGTCAGTCGCCCGTGGGTCGTTGTTGCAGGATGGGTGATGGTTGATTTCGTATCACCCAGATTAGCAGTAATCGAAAACAGCTTTGTACTATCAATCACTGTCCAGGCTTCATCACGCCCGCCTTTAACCTGAAAGGCAAGGACGCCTGCGGCTGCGGTTTGTTGACGCTGAGCGAGAGCATGCTGCGGATGCGAGGGAAGGTCCGGGTAAAAGACCCGCTCAACCGATGGCTGTGCCTCCAGCCAGCTTGCTATCTCCAATGCATACCGGCTATGTGCCTGCATTCTTATCGTCAGTGTTTCCAGGCCCTTCAATTGCACCCAGGCATTGAATGGACTCAACGACGGTCCGGCACTGCGAAGAAAACTGTATACGCCTTCTCCTACCTGATCTTTACTACCGACTACTGCACCGCCCATGGTTCTACCCTGACCATCGATATATTTTGTTGAAGAATGGACAACCACATCAGCACCCAGTTTTAGTGGCTGCTGCAGCACCGGTGTACAGAATGTATTATCCACCACCAATAAGGCCTGATTATCATGGGCTATCTTTGCTACTGAGCTGATATCAGAGACATTGCAGAGCGGGTTGGACGGGGTCTCCAGAAACAGCATTTTAGTATTGGCCTGGATCGCATCTTTCCATTGAGACAGGTCTGTCGAATCCACATAGGTAAAACTGAGCCCAAACCGCGTCAGGATGTTGTTGAACAGGATAATTGTTGAACCAAACAGATCTCTCCCTGCTACCACATGGTCACCGGCCTTCAGCAGCCCCATGCAAGTTGCAACGATAGCACTCATACCTGTTGCTGTCGCAACGCAGCACTCCCCTTCTTCCATTGCTGCGAGTCTTTCTTCAAAGGTACGTACTGTTGGATTGGTGAAGCGTGAATAGATATTACCTTCTATTTCACCCGAGAATCTTGCCGCAGCATCTGCCGCACTCTTGAATACATAGCTGGAGGTCAGGAATATCGGATCAGAATGCTCTCCTTCCTGAGAACGAACCTGACCTGTGCGAACCGCACGGGTCGCTATCTTATAATCAGAATTGTCAGGCATCTTTATCGGTAAAACTCAGCTCCGTCTGGCTGGCATTGCTATCATTTGCTCGAGCGTTATCATTACGCAACTGGTTAATCATCTCAAGATAATTTTTGTCAATATCATCGGTAATATATTCACCATTAAAACACGATGTATCGAACTGTGTTATTTCTTTGTTGCCTTTATGCGCAGCCTTAACCAGGTCTTTCAGGTCAAGATAGATGAGTTTGTCTGCACCAATCTCATTACAGATTTCCTCGGTATTACGATTATCTGCAACCAGCTCAGAAGGTGATGGCATGTCAATGCCGTAAACATTCGGGAACCTGACAGGCGGTGCGGCGGAAGCAAAATAAACACGTTTAGCCCCGGCATCCCTGGCCATTTTTATGATCTGACCGGATGTAGTACCTCGTACAATCGAGTCATCAACCAGCAGGACATTCTTGCCCTTGAATTCGAGATCTATCGGGTTGAGCTTTCTTCTAACAGAACGTTTACGCTCTTCCTGGCCAGGCATGATAAAAGTCCTGCCTATGTAACGATTTTTAATAAACCCTTCCCGGTAAGTTACTTTTAATTGCTTGGCTAACTGGATGGCCGATGTCCGGCTAGTGTCCGGAATAGGAATCACTACATCAATCTTTATGTCCGGCCATTCACGTTTGATTTTTTTTCCCAGATAGACACCTGTACGCAAGCGTGTTTTATGAACTGAGATTCCATCCATTAACGAATCGGGGCGCGCCATATAGACAAATTCGAAGATACAGGGAGATACCTGGCTATTTTCAGCACACTGCTGCGTGTGGACAGTCCCCTGCATATCAATAAAGATTGCTTCACCCGGAGCCACATCACGTACTACATCGTAGCCCAGCACGTCCAATGCTACACTTTCAGAAGCAACGATGTGTTCCGGACCATTCGCTGTATTACGACTACCGTAGATCAGCGGGCGAATTCCGAATGGATCACGAAAGGCAAGTATCCCCTGCCCCACAATCAGGGCCACGACAGAATACGCGCCTCTGATACGATTATGCACAGCCGACACGGCCTTAAAGATATCTTGCGGCCCGAGTTGAAGGCTGGAAGATTGATGCAGTTCATGCGCAAAAATATTCAGCAGCACTTCTGAATCAGAATTGGTATTGAGGTGGCGCAGGTCATCCCGAAACAGTTCCTTCTGCAGCTCCATGGCATTGGTCAGGTTACCGTTATGACCTAGCGCAACACCGAAGGGAGAATTGACATAAAAGGGTTGTGCCTCTGAACGTGAATCGCATCCAGCGGTTGGGTATCGGACATGCCCGATCCCCATGTTCCCCTCCAGGCCGAGCATATGTCGAGTGTGAAAGACATCACGTACCAGTCCATTATCCTTGCGCATACACAGGCGATCGCCGTCACTGGTCACAATACCTGCGGCATCCTGGCCACGGTGTTGCAACACCGTTAAACCATCATAGAGTGACTGGTTGACACTCTGCTGGGCAAAAATCCCGATTATCCCACACATCTCACATCATCCTCGCCACACTGACATGTACACGTTACTCGTTACTCGTTACACAACACTAAGCCATTGAACAGGGTGTATATCATACCTTCTGTCCGAAAAATCGCGAAACTTCTGCCGGCATTGCTGACATAGCATAGGCAGCAAGTAACAGGAAATAATCTTTCAACATAGAGCCGACCCACCAGCTCTCTTTAGCAAACTGTGTAGACTGAATCAGTACTGCCAGAACAGCAATAATGATAGCACCGCGTAGCAAACCAAAAACCATACCTAAAGTTCTGTCCATGCCGCGCAACGGGGATTTATTCATAATCTTACTAATAAAATATGAAAGCAAGGCAAACAAAACCAGAGACAGGAGGAATATTGAGATGAACGCAGCCGCTTTGCGTACATCAGCAGACTGAATGACCGAGTCAAATACAGAAGCAAATTCGCTGGCAAATCGCCAGGCAAGCCATGCGGATACTATCCAGCCAACCAGTGACATTATTTCCCGCAGCAGGCCGCGAAAAATACCAACCAGGCCGGATATAGTGATTATAGCAATGATGACAATATCAAGAATGTTTAACACAATGCTTCAGTCTCAGGATTTATTTTCAACAACAATTCCACGCTGCCGTGTTTTATGCTGCAGTCTGTCCTGCATTTTTTCAGCAGACTTGCGATCCTTAAATGGCCCTATCCAGACTTTAGTCGCTGTTCCTTTGCTGGTTTTTACTTTTCCTGATGTCGCATTAAAACCTTTCTTTTTCAGCTCACTCACTTTTTTAGCTGCATTCGCCGATTGTGAAAACACACCCACCTGTAGTATCCAGCCCGATGTGCTAAGCGTTGATTGTTTTACTGTGGTCTTTGTTGAAGTAGTCTTTCTTACTGCCGACTTTTTTTCCGAGGCCTTTTTTGTACTTTTAGCAGTAGATGGCTTTTCAGCAGAGGATGATTTCCCATCTACCGTAGAGGACATAGGCCTGAATAAAGCAGATGAAGCGGGATCAAAGATTTTCCTGTCTGAAGAGGCCTGCTTTGCATCGGCGGGTGTTTCCTTTCCCTTAATTGAATTAGCTGTGGAACCAGCTGGCTTAACAGATGAGATACGTGAAACAAAAACCTTCTTGCCCTCCTTTGTAATCTCCATTACTACCGGATCAGCTTCTGGTGTCACTAGCTCTGACTCCTTGCTTAACAGCATAGGCAGCAGGATGATCGCGAGCAAAATCAGCACTACTGCGCCCGTCAGTCGATGACGAGGATCATACTCCTGAAGGTTATTTTTCAAGGTGGCAGACAAAATGTCAAAGCTCTCCGGGCACTGTCAGATACGGGTTGGTGTAATTAAATGTTGAAGTTTGATAAAGGTTGTAGTTAACAAAGTCAGTAACCGGGTTTCACTTACTCAATGTCAATATATCAATTATAACACCTACCGTATGAAAAGAACCAAAAACTACAATCCGGTCATCAGCCCCGGCCTCACTGAAAGCCTGTTCCCATGCCTCTGCCACTGTATTGCTGGATTTGACACATCCAGGCGGCTCCAGTTCATCCAGTACTGCCTTTAATCCATCAACGCCTTCAGCCCTGGGAACTGCCAACCCCCCAACATACCAACAATCAATGCTTGAATTAATTCTAGACAAAGACTCTCTGATATCCTTGTCTTTCAACATCGCGACCACGGCATGCGTCCTGCCTGACAGCGGCAGACTGTTTAGATTTTCTGCCAGCAAGGCAACTGAATCGGGATTATGCGAGACATCAAGTATTATCTGCGGAGCCCCGGCTATGATTTGAAATCTGCCTGGCATTTTTATCGAAGGTAGTACACGACGTATACTCTCATCACTTACGGGCAGTGAATCCTGAAGGGCATCAATACACATCAGCACCCCGGCAAGATTATTAAATTGCGGAAGGCCATGCAACTGTGAAAAAGGCAGCTCAGCAAGCAACTTCCGGTCCGACTGCCAGCACCAGTCTGTGTGCTTGATGCTATAGTGAAAATCCTGGTTAAGTAAATAAACCCGCTCAGCCCTGTCACGAGCAATAGCCAGCACATTCTGAGGAGGTGCCGGATCAGAAATCACAGCGATACTACCCGGGTGGATAATGCCTGCCTTTTCTGCCCCGATGGTTTCTCGGTCTTTCCCCAGCCATTCAGTATGGTCAATACCTATGCTGGTTATCAGTGCTACATCCGCAGGAAATAGATTTGTTGCATCAAGACGCCCACCAAGACCGACTTCAAGCAGTATGATGTCCAACTCATACCGCAGAAAAACCACAAATGCTGCCAGGGTGGCAAATTCAAAATATGTCAAGGGAATCAAACCACGGGCAGAATTAATGTCTGCAAAGGCGGCGCACAGCTCATCATCGGTAACAAAAGCTCCATCTATGCGAATCCGCTCATTGAAAACGGTAAGGTGGGGCGATGTATAGCAGGCCGTACGGTAACCGGCTCCGATGTAAAAACTCTCCAGTGCAGTAATACTGGAGCCTTTACCATTGGTTCCCGCGACAGTTATCAGCGGGCAGTTGAAGTGACTAAGACCAAGCTGATTTGCGGCTTGTCTCAAGCGATCCAGTCCAAGATCAATCTCACTACTGTGCTGTGCAGAGATAAAATCAATCCAGCCGGCAAGGTCCCGGGGGGTCTCTGACACCTTATTCGTTACACCACACTATGAGGCGACGGTTTTTTTCCCGCTCAGCATACCCAGGGTCGAGGCAATTACTTCACGTAAATCCCGACGGTCTGCTATCAGGTCTACTGCGCCTGTTTCGAGCAGAAATTCAGAACGCTGAAATCCCTCCGGCAAGGTTTCACGTACAGTCTGTTCAATAACACGGGGGCCGGCAAAGCCTATTAAAGCTTTTGGCTCAGCAATAATCACATCACCGAGCATGGCCAGACTGGCAGAAACACCTCCCATCGTGGGATCGGTCAGTACCGAAATAAAAGGCACACCCTGATGAGACATTCTTCGCAGCACAGCACTGGTCTTGGCCATCTGCATCAACGAAAACAGGGCTTCCTGCATGCGTGCACCGCCACTGGCAGAGATGCAGACCAGTGGAATATTCTGTTCCATGCATAAATCTGCTGCGCGGAGAAATTTTTCACCGACAACGGTGCCCATAGAACCGCCCATAAACCCGAATTCAAAGGCAGCGGCAACAATGGGCTCACCTTTAAGCTCCCCCTTTATAACAACCATGGCATCGGCTTCATCGGTTTTTTTCTGTGCTTCAGTGAGGCGATCCCGGTATTTTTTCAAATCCTTGAACTTTAGCGGGTCAGTAGCTTTGAGTGAACTGCCTATCTCCTCCCGCGGAGATTCATCGAGAAGAATGTCCAGACGACGCCTGGCACCGATGCGTAAATGGTGACTGCATTTTGGGCAGACATCAAGATTTCGTTCCAGTTCAGCCCGATAAAGAACAGCACTGCAGGCAGGGCATTTTTTCCATAGCCCTTCTGGAATATCCTTTTTACCAAAGCTGCCGCTGGTTTTAATCTTGGGCGGCAGCAGCATTTCAAACCAGCTCATTTATCTTATCCTGTTAGTCCTGCTAATTTACTAATCCTAACCCTGTTTAACCAACAATCGGATGAGTCTCTGCATCCAGTGCGTTACGAACTCCACGCAGAAAATCACTGACTGCTTTGATGACAGACGACTTATCGCCATCAAAGCCTTCCATCATCTTGACAATAGCACTGCCTATTACAACGGCATCTGCAAATTCACCAATTTTAACGGCGCGTTCAGGGCTATTTATGCCAAATCCTACACCAACTGGCAAGTTTGTATGCTGACGAATTTCGCTGATACTTGCCTTAATCTCACCATAATCCAGTGCTGCCGACCCGGTAACACCTCGTATGGACACATAGTAGACGAAGCCACGCGCCTCCAGTGAGACAATTTCCATACGCTGGGGCGTTGATGTGGGTGCCAGCAAATAGACCGGATCGATGTCTCTCTGATACAGCAATTCATTGAATTCGCTGGCTTCTTCGGGCGGCAGGTCAACAAGCAACAGGCCGTCAACACCTGAAAGCTTAGCCGCATCTGCAAACTCCTCATAGCCCATAGCTTCAACCGGATTCAGGTATCCCATAAATAAGACAGGCGTCATTTCATCTGTCTGACGAAATTGTTTCACCATCTCCAGCACATCATGCAAACTCGTATTATGTGCTAGTGCGCGTTGATTAGCTTTCTGAATTACCGGGCCATCTGCCATAGGGTCTGAAAATGGAATGCCCAGCTCTATCAGATCAGCACCTGCTTCGACCATTGCATGCATTAAGGGAACAGTAATATCTGAAACCGGATCACCGGCTGTGACAAAGGGAATCAGGCCTTTTTTGCCATTTTCTCTAAGCGCTTCAAAACACCTTTCTATCCGTGACATCAGATTTCCACCCCGTCAATATTCGCTATGGTCTGGATATCCTTGTCACCGCGTCCGGATAAATTAACGATCATAATACCGTCTTTTCCCAGTTCCGGTGCCAGCTTTCGTGCATAGGCAATGGCATGACTGGATTCCAGTGCAGGAATGATTCCTTCAAGTCTGGTGATGTCATGAAAGCCAGCCATCGCCTCGTCATTGGATATGGCGACGTAGTTAGCCCGTCCGATGTCTTTCAACCAGGCGTGTTCGGGACCGACGCCAGGATAGTCGAGACCGGCACTGATAGAATGGGTCTCAATGATCTGCCCGTTTGCATCTTCCATTAGATAGGTTCTATTGCCATGCAGTACACCCACCCTGCCCTTGCATAAAGGTGCCGCATGCTGGCCTGTATCCAAACCATTGCCTGCTGCTTCGACACCATACATAGACACGGCTTCATCATCGATAAAGGGATAGAAAAGTCCTATCGCATTGGATCCACCGCCAACACAGGCTACCAGTGCATCAGGTAAACAACCGGCCTGCTCAAGTATCTGCTGACGCGCTTCCCTGCCAATGACTGACTGAAAGTCTCGCACCATGGCCGGATAGGGATGCGGGCCTGCGACAGTACCGATGATATAGAAGGTATCCTCGACATTTGTCACCCAGTCGCGCATCGCCTCGTTGAGCGCATCTTTCAATGTGCGAGAACCGGATTCCACGGCGACGACAGAGGCGCCGAGTAATTTCATCCGGTAGACATTGGGAGCCTGGCGAACGATATCATCCGCCCCCATATAGACCACGCACTCAAGTCCCAGTCGTGCTGCGACCGTAGCCGTTGCTACCCCGTGCTGGCCAGCGCCTGTTTCAGCAATAATACGGGTCTTGCCCAGCCTTTTCGCCAACAGCGCCTGGCCAATGGTATTGTTTATTTTATGTGCACCGGTATGGTTCAGATCTTCTCTCTTCAGATAGATCTGTGAACCGTATTCCCTGCTCAAGCCTGCTGCAAAATACAGTGGAGAAGGCCGTCCAACATAATATTTCAGATCGTCATCTAATTCCTTCAGGAAATCAGGGTCCTGCATATACTTCTTATAGGCCTGTGTTAATTCCTGCAATGGGCGCATCAATGTTTCGGCAACAAAAACACCCCCAAAGCGGCCAAAATGGCCATTTTTATCCGGCATGGAATAGGCTGACATGTATAAACCCGATTGCTACAAAGTGAGAAAACGTATATCTGGACAACAAACGAGCTTGACTGATATACAGGCTGTGTGAAGAACTGATTTTACCGATCTTTGGTATTTATTGCATCTATCTGGTTTTAAAAACCGAATCTTGAACCGCAAAGGCGCAAAGGACGCAAAGTAAAGCAACTTCTTTTTTTATGTATGACATTTTCACACTGGAACTGTTTACATAAACTGGTAGTGAGTAACTTGATTACCGAGACATTATCACCCTGAAAAGAACTCCTTTGCGTCCTTTGCGCCTTAGCGGTTCAGACAAACAACCAGATAAAGCTAAGTCCGGCTGAGATTCTCTACCGCTCGAATAAATTGCACTATTTTTTTCTTATCTTTTTTGCCGGGTGACTCTTCCACACCACTACTGACATCGACGGCCCAGGGCTGCACACTGGAAACCGCTTGTACAACATTTTTAGGATTCAGGCCACCGGCCAGAATGACAGGTAGTGACAAGTCATTCGGGATCAACTCCCAGTCAAAAGCTTCCCCTGTTCCGCCGGGTGTACCTTTTTTGTAGCTATCCAGCAATATCCCCCTGGCTGACGCATACTGCTGGCATAAACTGACCAGGTCTGTATCGCTTTTTACCCTGACCACTTTGATATATGGGCGATCAAAGCTGTTACAAAATGCCTCGTCTTCATCTCCATGAAACTGCAGTAAATCCAGTTTCACGCTGGACATTACCTGATTTACTTCCTGCTGGCTGCTGTTGACAAATAAACCCACTGCGCAGATAAAAGGCGGCAAACTGGATACAATTTCCATCGCGGATGCTATCGTCACATTACGCGGACTATCGGCATAGAACACCATACCAATAGCATCGGCGCCGGCAATGCAGGCTTTATTTGCATCGGCAACAGTACATATCCCGCATACTTTTATACGCGTTTTATTCATAAACCAAATATTCCCGTAGTATTTTTTACAGAGGGTATGTTGAATTCCTCAGGGTATATAATTGCATTCAAATACAAGCCATCCGGTGAGGCCGTCACGCCACCGCAGGTTCTGTCTTCTGATGCCAGTACTTCTGCCGACCAGTCAGGAGCCTTCTCACCCGCACCAATACTAGACAATACACCTGCAATATTTCTAATCATGTGATGAAGAAATCCATCAGCTCTCGCATTGATAACGACAAAGTGACCCATGCGCACCACGGATAATTCCCTTAAATCGCGTACCGGTGATTTGGCCTGGCAGGCAAGTGCGCGATAGGCATTAAAATTATGACGACCAAGTAGATGTTTCGCCGCCTTCTGCATCAATGATACATCTAATGGCCGATAATCCCAGCTTACCTTGCTATGGAGGATTGCCGGACGTTGATGACGATTCAGTATGATGAATTGATATCGTCGCTCGATCGCTGAAAATCGTGCATGAAAATCATCCCTCACATGCTTTGCCCATAATATGCTCACATTCTCAGCCAGGTAACGTGAAGTGCCTCTCATCCATGAATAATCACTTCGTATAACATCTGTTTCAAAATGTACTACCTGTCCGGTTGCATGAACACCCGTATCAGTTCTTCCTGCCGTAATGACACGAATCGGATTATTGGCAATTTTTGACAGTGCCACTTCAACAGCATTCTGTACTGTGGCAACACCTTCCTGATATTGCCAGCCACAATAGGATGAGCCATCGTATTCAATACCAAGCGCAATTCTCATTCATAGCCTCCTAAATAAAGATTAGCCAGATCAGGAGAAAAAGAGGGACAAGGATATCTGTAATTCCCAGATGTGAGGGCTGTTCAATATTAATATTAACAGTGTCATTCAATTCGAAATGATTTGCCTGCTCAGACGCTGATTTAATCATATCAGCGGCCCTGTCAATTAATTCAGAGACATTATTAATTTTCTTCTTTTCGCCAGGTAAATGCAGTTGTTCTGACATTTGTGGCACTATGGACAACACCAGACCCAGTCGCAGGGCAAAACGCTGGCTATCGATACCAATAAATCCAAGCGGGGACAATAAAAATTGTATTCCAGAAACTAAATCATCTCGCGGGGTTAACAGTAATAGAAAACCACTATATGAAATGACGACTAGTAGTGATGAGATTCTAAGCGCAGCCTGATTGACCCCTTCTACCGAAGGAGAAAACCTCCCTAACGACGGTAGAAGATCCATCCCCGGGTAAAACCAGAAATACAGAATCACAATGGATAAAAAGAACCAGCGTAATTTTCTGGCCAGCAGAAGAATCTGCCTGCCATGATGAGGCCACTGAAAAAAAAGAGCACCCAGGGGTGCCACAAACAACAGCAACCCTGGCCAACCCTGTTTGTTAATAATTAATGTCAGTAGTGCCAGTGATAAAATTCGTGATGCCGAATTTACAAGCACAGACAAGCTTAAAGTCAGTTAAACAAGGTTCGGGCGAGCGATTTACCCTGCACCCATCTGACTCATCAGGTCCCTGGCTTCATTTTTCTGATTATCTGTGCCTTCCTTTGCTACCTCTTCAAGTATGCTTTGAGCACTTTCTTTGTCATCCATTTCTATATATGCCCGGGCCAGATCAAGCTTGGTTCCAGCTTCATCCCAGGTTTCGTTTGCACCTTCTGGCATCTCGGCTGATTCAGTTTCAATATTTGTACCGGCTTCAACCGTACTTGAACCCCCTTCTTCACCTTCCAGTGTAAGATCACCAAGATCTGCGAACTCCAGTGTCTCATCCTGTAGTTCTAGTTCAGAAGTATCGCTGTCACCTTTGCCGACGGAGAGGTCTTCAGATTCTAGATCAAGTTCTATATCTTCAATATTCTCAAGGCCTGACATATCAATTGCAGATGCTTCTGAACCGACTGCTTCTATCTCTGATGTGTCATCCAGATCCAGATCTATACCATCCAGGTTGAAATCAATACTTTCTTCGCTTATTTCATCAGTTTCTTCTGTGTTGCCTTCGAGTTCTGCCAGATTTAATTCAAGGCTATCCATATCAAACGAATCTGTTTCGTGTGCTGAATCCGGCTTAAAATCTCCAAGATCAAGGTCCAGCACCTCTTCGTCCGGTACCGGAAAGTCATCTGCCTTTTTCTCAGTACTTTCTACACTCTCTTCATCTACAACGTCCTGCTCAGGAATTTCTTCTGTCTCTGCGGGTAATTCAAAGCCTTCTATTGCTTCCATCTCATCTGTTTCTGAAAATGACTCTTCCGTAATATCCTCTGAAACATCATCCTTGTTTAAAGCTTCCATCAACTCGGCTTCTTCTGTATCTACCGTATCAGTATCCAGAAGATTACTTAACTCTACATCTTCTTTTCTGTCTTTATCACCAAATAATGTTTCTTCCTGAAGTTTCAGATCACCCTGAAATAATGGATTATCAGGATTCACAATTTTTCCCATTTCAGCCACTTTTCCCCATACATCCATCGGGATATTGCCGTCTGCCGGATAGAGTTCTTCGGCCAGTGTTTCAAATGAGGAAACATCCTTTCTACCCTGATAGATTTCAAGCAGTTTCAACTTAAGCTCATGACGGTCAGGATTATTTTCTGCGGCTTCTTTAAGAACCTCTTCCGCCTGCTCATCACGTCCGTATGCCATATAGACTTCTGCTTCCGCCAGCGGGTCTACCTCATCTGCCTGCATATTACCCATCCCTGGCACAAAATCACTCAGGAAAGAGGTCTCTGAACCAGAGTCAGAGGGTTCTGATGATTCTGCAGTTGAGATATCAAGAACAGCTGTACCTGAGATAATGCTGTCTTCAAATTCAGCGATAGAGCGCCTGCGTCTTAGAACAACAAAGATCCCGACCAATATCAGTAAAAGTGCAAGACCAGTACCCAGCATAGTTATCCAACTGCTGAATATGATTTCCTTAGCTGTATCAAATATGCCTTTTTCTTCGGCAGGCTGTGGCCGGGCCCGTACTTTAACTTCTTTCTTTTTAACTACCTTGACTACCGGTGGCTTTTTAACAACTTCCGGCTTCTTTATTTCTGGTTTTACCGTGGCCACTGGTGTGATATCCGGTGCCGATAGAGGAGCGCTTTCAGTTACTGGTTCTACAGGTGCTATGGGTGATACATCTGCTTTTTCCGGTAGTTTAGCTGGCTCAACAGGTGTAACTTCTGCTAGCTGTTCCTGGGCCTGACCCTGCAATCTGGCAAGATCAGAGCTCTGCATATCAATAAGCTTGTTTGCTTTATCAATTTGCTCCTCCAGTAATGTAACTCTTTCTGCAAGCTCCATCTTTTCCAGCTCGGACGATGCAAGTGTCTCCTCCAACTGGCTGACGTTTTCCTTATACCCATCAATTGCTGACTCATACTTTGCCCTGTCTTCTACACTGGCACCCGTACCGGAAGTTTCGACACCCTCTACTTTGGCACGTACAATTTCCAGAACATCGTCTTCCCTGGCACCCACATCTTTTTCATCTGCCATCTGGGGCTTTCTATCTGCCTTGCTGACAGCAGAAGAAGCTTCCTTTTCAGCTTTTTCAGCTTTTTCAACTGTGCTGGGTTTTGCAGGACTAGCCGCTTCCGTCTCTGCACTGGCCATCTTGCGTCCAGTAGAAAGATTATCTTTGTACTCCTGCCATTCTTCCATTTGTACACGCAGTTCATCCTGAGCAACAGTACGGCTGGTAGAAGATATTTTTTCATCAGACGGGATTTCCAGTGTCTGCCCGACGCGAATCATATTAATGTTGTTATGCAAAAATGCATTCGGGTTTTGTTTGTAAATTGCCATCATTACCTGGGCAATCCCCAAACTTGTCCCTGCCTTAACTCCCTCGGCAATATCCCACAGGGCATCACCTTTTCTAACAGGCCCATAGGTACTTCCTGGGCGTAGATCAGAATAGCTGCTTTCCGCACTGACAGCCACATCAAGCGGACCAAGCTTTGGTTTGTCAACATCTGCGGGTGAAACAGGGGTTTCAACTGCCGGGCTGGCAACAGTAGTCTTCTTTTTTGCAGGTGCTTTTTCTGCTGATTTCACCACAACCGGCTCAGCGACCGCAGGGGCCTGAATGCGAGCGGGCGCTCCCGTGAGATAAGTTGGCGGATCGAGCAGAGCAGTATATTCACGCAACATGGAACCATTTGCCCATATAGCTCTAACGATAAAATGCAGGAACGGGTCGCGAAATGGCTGCTCGGTATGTAATTTGATTACGTCCTTGCCATTTTCTTTCACAAGAGTAAAACGAATGGCTTTGAGCTGCTCACTTCGATCAATGCCTGCCATATTAAAGACGCCGACTGGTCCAAGAGAAACTTCAAGAGTTTGCAATTCCGTTGTCGTCACAGCGGTCAACTCAATAGATGCACTCAATGGCTCATCAAGCGCAGAATGCATCGTGAGCTTGCCCACACCGAGTGCGTAGGCCTGTACTGGTAATATGGCAAAAGCTGCCAAACACGCTAATTTAATCCCTTTTACCTTCTGCATGATCTTCTCTTTTTAGTGGCTGTGCTTAGTTAAAGAAATAATTTATCCTTATTTCGCTTATACTTATAGTTCAATACTACGAAAGTTCTTTATGTTTCGCAACTAACAATAGCTCACAAATGGCTTTTTGCCAATATTTCAGCTATTTGGATACTATTTGTAGCGGCTCCTTTTCGCACATTATCGGCCACTACCCACATATCCAGCCCCATTGGATGCGAAATATCCTCTCTGATTCGGCCGACATAGACCGGGTCGGTATCAACACCTTCAGTGACAGCCGTCGGATAACCGCCATCAACCTGTTCATCAACAACAATTATGCCATCGGCGCTCTCAAGCAGTTCGCGTGCGCGTACCGCACTGATTTTTTCACGTGTTTCTATGTGTATCGCCTCGGAATGGCCATAAAAAACAGGTACTCGTACCGCTGTAGGGTTGACCATGATGCTGTCATCGGAAAATATCTTGCGGGTCTCCCAAACCATTTTCATCTCTTCGCGGGTATAGCCATTATCCTCAAAAACATCAATTTGGGGCAGCACATTGAAGGCGATCTGCTTCGGGTACACCTTTACTTCGATACTATTACCGCCCAGCAGAGCTGCGGACTGGCCTGCCAGCTCTTCAATAGCAGGCTTGCCGGTGCCGGAAACCGCCTGATAAGTACAAACATTGATGCGGCTGATGCCCACTTCATCATAAATTGGCTTCAGCGCTACCAGCATTTGAATGGTTGAGCAATTAGGATTTGCAATAATACCGCGCTTTTTATAGTCAGCTATCGCCTGCGGGTTCACTTCCGGCACCACAAGGGGAACATCATCGTCGTAGCGGTAGTGCGAGGTGTTGTCCACTACCACACAACCGGCTTCAACCGCCCTGGGTGCATATTTTTCAGAAATACTGCCGCCGGCTGAAAACAGGCCTATCTGCACTTTTGAAAAATCAAAACTGTCGAGGTCTTCGACTACCAGCATTTTACCGCCAAAATCTACTCGCTTGCCGGCTGAGCGACTGGAAGCCAGCGGATAAACCTTGCCGACCGGGAATTTTCTTTCGTGCAAAACACGCAGCATGGTTTCACCCACCGCGCCGGTGGCACCAACTACTGCAACATCAAATACTTTACTCATTTATCTATACCGAATTATTCTGTGTAAGCCAGCTGTTAGTTAGCTGACTGCTGTAATTTTTCCAACACTGCATCACCCATGGCAACAGTACCAATTGAATCGCCGTTATCACTGATATCCGGCGTACGCAGACCATCGTTCAGCACGGCCTCTACCGCCCTTTCGATCTGATCAGCAAAATTCGATTCTCCCAGCGTGTAGCGAAGCAACATAGCGACAGACAGAATCGTCGCCAATGGATTTGCAATACCCTGCCCGGCAATATCCGGTGCAGAGCCATGTATCGGCTCGTACATTCCTTTGCCCTGTGCATCCAGTGAAGCGGAGGGCAGCATGCCAATTGATCCAGTAAGCATAGCCGCTGCATCCGACAAAATGTCACCGAACATGTTCTTGGTCACCATGACATCAAATTGCTTCGGCTCACGAACCAGCTGCATGGCGGCGTTATCGACGTACATATGAGAAAGCTCAACTTCTGGATATTCTTCACCTACCCGGCTAACCACCTCGCGCCAAAGCTCAGACACTTCCAGCACGTTTGCCTTATCCACTGAACAAAGCCGCTTATCGCGCTTCATCGCAATATCAAAGGCAGAGTGTGCAATACGTTCAATCTCTGCCTCATTATAGACTAGTGTATTGAACCCTTCCCGTTGCCCATTGTCCAGAGTACGGATACCCCGCGGGGAACCGAAATAGATACCACCCGTCAGTTCACGCACAATCATAATGTCCAGTCCTGAAACAATTTCAGGTTTCAAACTGGATGCACCTGTTAAAGCCGGGTACATCAATGCCGGCCGCAGATTGGAAAACAATTGCAGTTCAGACCTGAGACCAAGTAGCGCTTGTTCAGGACGCAGCTCTCTATCGAGCGACTCATACTGTGGTCCTCCAACTGCTCCTAGCAGAATCGCATCTGCCTGCCGGGCCATAGCTAGCGTCGCCTCAGGCAGAGGATGTCCTGTTTCATCATAAGCCTTACCACCAACTGTAGCCTGAGAAATCGTAATATCAAGCCCGGACTCATCACGCAGCAACTCCAGTACTCGCACTGCCTGCTCAACGATCTCGGGACCTATACCGTCACCTGGCAGGACCAGTATTTGTTTAGTCATTTACATTAACCTCATTGTTTTTAATTTCTTTCGGGCATGTCCCGCAGATTTTGCGAATATTCTGTAGGTCCGAATTCATTCGGACAGCATCACATTGTGCAAATAAATTCGCAGTTACATTCATGCTCTCAATCAACATCCGTGAACAACCACGGTGTAATCTTGCTACGACTTTGCTCATAGGCACGTATATCATCCACATGCTGTAAAGTTAAAGCGATGTCATCAAGACCTTCCAGCAGGCAGTGTTTACGAAACTTGTCGACATTAAACGCTATTTTGGTGCCATCTGCCTGTATAATCAGCTGTTCCTGCAGATCCACCCTGAGCTTGTATCCTGTTGTATCAACAATATCTTTAAACAGTTTATCAACAAGTTCTTCATCAAGAACAATCGGTAAAATGCCATTTTTAAAGCAGTTATTAAAGAATATGTCCGCAAAACTCGGTGCTATTATCACCCGGAACCCATAGTCCTCCAGCGCCCAGGGGGCATGCTCCCGCGATGATCCACAACCAAAATTCTCGCGCGCCAGTAATATCTGTGCTCCCTGATAACGCGCCTGATTTAGCACAAAACTTTCATTCAACGGCCGATTGCTGTTGTCCTGACCGGGCTCACCAATATCCAGGTATCGCCATTCATCAAACAGATTAGGGCCGAAACCACTGCGTTTGATCGATTTCAGGAATTGCTTTGGGATGATTGCATCGGTATCGACGTTCGGACGATCCATTGGTGCAACAATGGCGTCTACTGTCGCAAATTTTTCCATATCAGTTCTCCAGTTTTGCCGGGTCTATAAAGTGCCCGGCAATAGCAGCCGCGGCGGCCATTGCCGGTGAAACAAGATGCGTCCTGCCGCCACGACCCTGACGGCCCTCAAAATTCCTGTTCGAGGTAGAGGCACACCGCTCTCCTTCTTCAAGTCGGTCTGCATTCATCGCCAGACACATTGAACAACCGGGATCACGCCATTCAAAGCCAGCTTCAGTAAACACCCTGTCCAGCCCTTCCTGTTCGGCCTGCGCCTTAACCAGACCCGAACCAGGCACCACCATCGCCAACTTAATAGTGCTGGCAACATTGCGGTCGCGGACGACTTCAGCGGCGGCGCGAATGTCCTCAATACGGGAATTGGTGCATGAGCCAATAAATATCTTATCCAGTGAAATGTCTGAAATCGCCACACCTGGCTCCAGTCCCATATAGGCAAGGGCATTGATCATGCCTTCACGTTTCACCGGGTCAGCCTCCTGTTGTGGGTCCGGCACCCTGTCATCTATCGATACGACCATTTCAGGCGATGTCCCCCAACTAACCTGTGGCCTGATGTCAGCGGCATTGAGCAAGACCTCTTTATCAAATACAGCATCCGCATCTGAATACAGACCTTGCCAGTACGCCTCCGACTGCTCCCTGTATTCTTCAGCGGGAGAATAGGGGCGCCCGCGCACATAGTTGATAGTCTTCTCATCAACCGCGACCAGTCCTGCCCGTGCACCGGCTTCTATCGTCATATTGCACAAGGTCATACGGCCTTCCATACTCAATGCACGAATAGCCGATCCGGCAAATTCAATAGTGTGCCCAGTGCCGCCTGCCGTGCCTATATTCTCAATAATGGCAAGTACGATGTCCTTCGCTGTAATACCGGCAGGTATCACACCCTCTACCGACACGCGCATGTTCTTTGCCTTTTTCTGGATCAGGCATTGCGTTGCCAGCACGTGTTCAACCTCGGATGTGCCTATACCCATTGCCAGAGCGGCAAAAGCACCGTGTGTAGAGGTGTGTGAATCGCCACAGACTACCGTCATGCCCGGCAAGGTAGCACCCTGCTCCGGCCCGATAACATGAACGATGCCCTGACGCGGGTCATTCATACCAAACTCGGTAATACCAAAATCCACACAATTTTGATCGAGTGTCTCCACCTGCAAGCGAGACACAGGATCAACTATCCCTTTCTGACGCTCGGTTGTCGGTACATTATGGTCTGGAGTCGCCAGGTTTGCTGCAGGACGCCAAAGACTGCGCCCCGCTATACGCAAACCTTCAAAGGCCTGCGGTGATGTTACTTCATGAACCAGATGACGATCGATATAAAGTAATGCAGTATTATCTTCCTCCCACACTACATGACTATCCCACAACTTGTCATACAAGGTTTTGCCAGCCATCTTAATCTCTCTTATCTTTCCATTTAGGTTGCAAGAAATTATGTCACAGGTTATAAATTACATAAATTCATCATTTTTATGATATCGATTCCAGATTGGAATGAGATTAGGATTGTATTTTAAAATAATACATTGAGTACACACATGGATGAATCACAACTCCAGGCCTTTGTTGCCATAAATAAGCATGGCTCCTTTACTGCTGCAGCAAACCGCCTGCATCTAACACAACCGGCCATCAGCAAACGCATTGCAGCACTGGAACTGCAACTTGGCAGCCCATTATTCGACCGAGTAGGAAGAAATGCCCGATTGACTGATACCGGGCATAAATTGTTGCCATTAGCTGAGAACATGCTTATTTCTTTCAGCAATATACGTAAAGCTGCTGACAACATGAAGCAAGAGATAGCAGGCAGCCTAAGCCTGGGCACCTCACACCATATCGGCCTGCACCGCTTACCGCCAGTATTACGCCAGTACACCAAGCTATACCCGGATGTCGAGCTGGCCCTGCATTTTGTGGATTCAGAAGATGGTGTTCGCGGTGTTGAAAGTGGCCTATTGGAAATGGCCATCATTACCTTACCCGCCAACACACCTAAATCACTCTCTGCAACCCGGGTCTGGGATGACCCGCTGGCTCTTGTCGTCGGCAAAATGCATGCCCTGGCAAGTAAAGATTCCGTCGATGTAGAAGAGCTTGCTAAACACGAGGCAATCCTGCCCGGCGTCAATACCTACACCCGGACATTACTGGAGGAAAAGCTGGCATTAACGGGTTACAAACTGCGTATCGGCCTGTCGACAAATTTTCTTGAAACCAACAAAATGATGGCCAGCATCGGCCTC
>JAUWVE010000260.1 GCA_030617565.1 Gammaproteobacteria bacterium
CTTAAGAGGAAAGGTTAAAGGTTAAAGGGGAAAGGTAAGGCACATTTAAGGACACTTCTATTTATTCATGAATAAAAATATATCACTCACTGCCTATACCGTAACAACTGCCCTTGGTGCAGGTTTGTCGGCGAATCGTGAAGCACTGAAGCAATCACGAAGCGGGCTACAAAAGAATGCTTTTGCGGGCATTGATTTTGATACCTATGTGGGTCAGGTGGAAGGTGTTGATGATGTCATTCTGCCAGAAGCATTGACAGATTTTGATTGCCGAAATAATCGGCTGGCTGAGTTGGGCCTGCAGCAGGATGGCATGCTTGAGGCGATCGAAGAACTGAAAGGGCGCTATGGAGCAGAACGAGTCGGTCTATTTATCGGCACATCAACATCCGGTATTCAACAGACAGAAATGGCATATGTTAGCCGTGATCCTGACACTGGCGAACTACCCGGATGGTTCAATTATGCTAGCACCCATGATGTTTTCTCATCTGTTGCCTATCTGTCAAAGCGACTGGGTCTACGTGGACCCTCACAGATTATTTCAACGGCCTGTTCGTCAAGTTCCAGGGTGTTTGCTGCGGCAGCGCGGCACATGCAGGTGGGTCTTTGTGATGCTGCCGTTGTTGGCGGCATAGACAGTTTGTGCGAGATGACACTGTATGGATTTAATTCCCTGCAGCTGGTCTCAGGTCAGCCCTGCCGTCCGGCGGATACTGAACGGGATGGTATCAATATCGGTGAGGCGGCCGGTTATGTCTTGCTTGAAAAAGAGCGCCAGGATACTGAACATTATTTGCTGGGTTACGGTGAAAGTTCTGATGCCTGGCATATGTCCAGTCCCCATCCGGAAGGGGCAGGTGCCGTGCAGGCCATGTTACAGGCACTAGCTCGAGCAGGGCTGGCACCATCCCAGATCGACTATATCAATCTACACGGGACGGCGACCCTAGCCAATGATTTGGCAGAAGACAAGGCCATGATGACAGTATTTGAAGGTAAAAATCCCTGTTCATCAACGAAAGGATTTACCGGTCACACACTGGGAGCCGCTGGCATTGTCGGTGCTGTGTTTTCATGCATCGCCATTGAAGAAAATCTGTTACCTATAAGCCTGAACACCCGTCATGTAGATGAACAGATACAGTCGAATATTGTTCTCGAATCTACACCTGATAAGAAGTCATCAGTCGATATCGTAATGAGTAACTCATTAGGCTTTGGCGGCAGTAATGCCAGTCTGATTATAGGGCGGACTTTATGAAAGCTGTCGGCATTGCAGGGATTGGCCTGGTGGCACCGGGCATTGAAAATTGGCAGAGTGGTAAAAAGGTTTTTACTGCAGATGGCAACTATGATGTTTCTGCTGATTTTCCGGTGTTAAAGCCTGCGGCTTTATCAGCCAATGAAAGAAGACGAACAACGGATACGATAAAGATTGCACTCGACTGCGGACATCAGGCCATTACCGGTTTTGATGGTGCAGCTACAGAGTTTCTTTCAGACCCCGATCTGACATCGGTATTTGCCTGTTCATGTGGCGACCTCAATGTTGTCGACAAGATATTGACCGCTCTGACACTGCCTGGGAAACCAGTTTCACCCACCCAATTTCATAATTCAGTACACAATGCACCGGCAGGTTACTGG
>JAUWVE010000264.1 GCA_030617565.1 Gammaproteobacteria bacterium
ATTTTTTTCTCCGAGCAGATATTTGGCAAACCCTTTGCCATTAATCATCATATTGTCCTTTCTGCCAGTGCCTGGCTGGTCTTCGGTATCTTCCTGTTTGGCCACTGGCGCTGGGGCTGGCGCGGGCGCAACGCCGTACACTGGACAATAGGCGGCCTGAGCCTGCTGGTACTGGGGTATTTCGGTACAAAATTTGTTCTGGAATTCATGCTAGGCAGATAATCCAGAACAGCACTGCAATCAATAACACCGCTCCGATGAACACACGCATCCGCGAAATCCCCTATAACTACACTTCATTCTCCGACCATGAAATCGTTACTCGGTTTCTCGGAGAAGAAATGTGGGGCATCCTGAATTCACTGCGAGAGAAACGACGCACAGGACGTTCTGCGCGTATGCTTTTTGATGTGCTCGGGGATATGTGGGTGATCAATCGTAACCCCTACATCCAGGATGACCTGATAGCGGATCAAAAACGCTGGAAATCCCTCATCAATACTTTACATGAGCGTCTGGATCAGGTCGTCAACCGTGCTAAAGGCAACCAGTCGGCACTTGAACTTGCCGATGCTGGTCGCAGGGCTGTGATTAAGTTTGAAGAAGATCTAAGCGATTGCCGTCAATTAAGACAAAAGGCCAAACGATACCTGGAACGCGTCACAGCTAAAGACAATATCCATTTTGATGGGCTTATGCGTGTTTCCCATGTCACCGATGCCTCAGACTGGCGAGTTGAGTACCCCTTTGTCATTATCACCCCGGACACAGAAGCTGAAGTCAGGGATATAGTAGAAGTCTGTATCAAACTGGGCCTGACCATCATTCCTCGTGGAGGCGGCACCGGCTATACGGGCAGCGCAGTCCCGCTGCACACCAATACCGCCATTATAAACACCGAAAGACTGCTTGAGCTCGGTGAAGTAGAAATTGATACTGTACTGCCAGGCTTCAATATCAAGGCACCCGCTATTAAGGTTCAGGCCGGTGTAGTAACACGTCGAGTGGCTGACAGCGCCTATAAAGCTGGCCTGGTCTTCGCTGTTGATCCAACCTCACAGGATGCTTCATGCATCGGTGGCAATATTGCCATGAATGCCGGTGGTAAAAAGGCAGTCATGTGGGGGACAACACTGGATAACCTGATCTCATGGCGCATGGTCACGCCTGATGCAAAGTGGCTCCAGGTCGAGCGCCTGGATCATAATCTTGGAAAAATCCATTTACAGGACTCAGTCCGTTTTCAGGTACAGCGCTTTGAGAAAGATGGATTAACCACAGATGGTGAAGCAGATATAATTGAAATTCCCGGCAGTGAATTGCGCCGCAATGGACTTGGCAAGGACGTCACCAATAAATTTCTTGGTGGTCTGCCAGGAATTCAAAAAGAGGGCTGCGATGGGCTGATTACTTCAGCAAAGTTTATTCTTCATCGCATGCCAGGGAATATTCGCACCGTCTGTCTTGAATTTTTCGGTAATGATCTGAAAAAAGCTGTCTCAACAATC
>JAUWVE010000234.1 GCA_030617565.1 Gammaproteobacteria bacterium
CTGGCTACGGAAATCATCCAGGTCAAAACCTTTGCCCTTTTTGATTTTTCTCGCGAGCTTTTCTGCCTTGTCTTTATCAACATGCCGCTGGACATCCTCGACCAGGGACAATACGTCGCCCATACCCAGGATACGTGAGGCAACACGTTCAAGATGAAATGGCTGCAGTTCGTCGATTTTCTCGCCGGTGCCGACAAACTTGATCGGCTTGCCGGTAATTTGCCTGACCGATAAAGCGGCACCGCCACGCGCATCACCATCGGTCTTGGTCAAAATCACACCGGTGAGCGCCAGGGCCTCATTGAAAGCCCGGGCCGTATTGGCAGCATCCTGACCGGTCATACTATCGACCACGAACAGGGTCTCATGCGGATTAACCGCGGCATGTAACTGACGGATTTCATCCATCATGTCGGTATCTATATGCAGACGTCCGGCGGTATCTACCAGTAATACATCAACAAACTGTTTTCGCGCTGCATCCAGTGCCTGTTTGGCGATCGCAACAGGCTGGTCGGTCGCAGAGGAAGGGTGAAAAAGCACATCCACCTGTGTGGCGAGTGTTTCCAGATGTTCGATAGCGGCAGGCCGGTAGACATCGCAACTAACGACCATGACTTTCTTTTTGGACTGTTCCTTAAGAAGCCGCGCAAGCTTTGCAGTGGTAGTGGTTTTACCGGAACCCTGCAGGCCGGCCAGCAACACGACTACGGGTGGGCTGGCCCTGAGGTCAAGGGCTTCATTTTCCTCACCCATAATCCGGACCAGTTCGTCATGGACGATTTTGACCAGGGCCTGTCCCGGCTGGAGACTACTGATGACCTCCTGCCCAAGCGCCCGTTCTTTAACCTGGCCGATAAAGGACTGGACGACCGGCAATGCAACGTCGGCCTCCAGTAAGGCAATACGCACTTCGCGCAGGGTTTCGCTGATACTGTCTTCGGTCAAACGCCCCTTGCCACGCAGTTTCTGCATGGTCTGGGTTAATCGTTGGCTCAGGTTATCAAACATTATTTACTCCGCGATTCAGCAGTCAGGTATTATAACGGCTGACCACCTTTAAACGGCACCGAATTTGCCATGCATGACAAGATTTTATTAATTACCGCAGCCTGCTACCTGGTGGCTGTAATTCTTCTTTACGTAGCAGTAGTGGAACAATCCAGCCGCAAACGCACGCTGGCGGCCGGCATCACATTCATCGGTGTGCTTTTTCATATCTGGGCCGAAAGCCAGCACTGGGTAACGCCGACGACACCGAATATCAATTTGCTGAATATTCTGTCCCTGTGCGCATTGGTAACAGTCGCTATTCCGCTTGCAACATTCCCTTTAAAAAACAGTCTTTTCGATGCCAGTCTGATCGCCTTACCCCTGTCTGTACTGATTGTGGTTGCAGAAGGAACGATCAGCGCGCCCGCCCTGGAAATCACCCGGACATCAGCGCATATCACCGCACATATTATTTCTTCAGTGATCGCCTTCGGTGTGCTTAGCATTGCTGGCGTGTACGCAATTTTTGTCGCCCTGATCGACCACCTTTTACGTACTCACAGTCTCAATAAACTGGTGCAAACCCTGCCGGCCCTGGACACACTGGAAGGACTGTTGTTCCACCTGATCAAAGCCGGTTTCGCCGTATTAACCTTCTCGCTGGTAACAGGGCTGGTTTTTGTCACTGATCTGTTTGGTCAACACCTGGCCCACAAGACCCTGTTGTCGATTTTTGCCTGGATAATATTTGCATTATTATTGTGGGGTCGCTGGAAGAAAGGCTGGCGCGGACGGGTTGCCGTGCGTATGACTCTCGCAGGTATTGCGCTATTGCTGTTATCCTATTTCGGTAGCAAGCTGGTTTTGGAAGTTATCCTGGACCGCAGCTGGCACATTTAAGTGTAGTGTCAACCCTGGGTCACAGAGGAACATAAAACCGACTTGGACGATATCTCTCTAGGCAGTCTTTATACCGCGCTGTTCATACTGATCATACTTTCCGGATTTTTTTCGAGTTCGGAAACCGGCCTGATGGCCAT
>JAUWVE010000086.1 GCA_030617565.1 Gammaproteobacteria bacterium
TGAAATTAAACGGCTTGATGTTCGAGTGGGGGATACAGTCATCATACACCGGGCGGGAGATGTTATTCCAAAAATTACCGGGATTATCCTGTCCAGAAGGCCGGCAAACTCGGTGCCTTATGAATTCCCAGCGGTCTGCCCTGTCTGCGGGTCAGAGGTGGTAGTAGATGAAGGTGGAATCATCTCGCGCTGTTCGGGTGGTCTGTTCTGTGATGCGCAGCGTAAACAAAGCATCAAGCATTTTGTTTCCAGGAATGCCATGGATATTGATGGTCTGGGAGACAAACTGGTCGAGCAATTAGTGGATGCCGGTTTGATCCGGAATGTGAGTGATATCTATTATTTACAGACTGAACAGTTACTTAAGCTGGAACGTATGGCTGAAAAATCAGCGACAAACTTAATCAATGCTATAGAGAAGAGTAAACAGACGACGCTGCCTCGTTTCCTCTATGCACTCGGTATTCCACAGGTCGGTGAAACAACTGCCTTAATATTGGCAAGGCATTTTACAGACATAGACAGCATACGGTCTGCATCAATAGAAGAATTGCAGTCACTTGATGATATCGGTCCGGTCGTTGCTCTGGATGTTGCGACATTTTTCAGGCAGGCCCACAATCTTGAGGTGATAGACCGACTAATCAGCTCCGGCATACACTGGCCGGAAATTGACAGGCAAGTTCAGCATGAATCGTTGCTTGGCGGCAAGGTGTTCGTGATTACAGGTACGCTGTCAGAAATGTCACGCAGTGAGGCCAAAGCAATACTTCAGGCAATGGGGGCAAAAGTCAGTGGCAGTGTCTCGAGTAAAACAGATTATGTGCTAGTGGGTGAAAATCCGGGATCAAAAGCAACGAAAGCGGCAGAATTGGGTATTGAAATACTTGATGAAGCAGGCTTAAAGCAGTTGCTTACTCTGGATGAGAAGGAGGTATAATAACTTGCCAAAGGCAACAGGAATCTAAAATGACTGGAAAACCAGATAAATCTGTCCGTAAGGGTATCTACATCCTGCCCAATCTGTTTACCACCGGTGCACTGTTCGCCGGTTTTTCAGCCATCATACAGGCCAGTAATGGTAAATTTGAGCTGGCAGCGATTCTTATTTTTGTAGCGATGGTGCTCGATGGCCTTGATGGGCGCGTAGCGCGCATGACCAATACCACCAGTGAATTTGGTATCCAGTATGACAGCCTGTCAGACATGGTTTCATTCGGACTGGCTCCGGCTCTGGTGGTTTATGAATGGTCTTTAAATTCCATGGGAAAACTTGGCTGGATGGTTGTCTTTATCTACGCCGTGGCAGCAGCGCTCAGGCTGGCGCGTTTCAATACCCATGCAGCCGATGAAAAAATATTTTTTCAGGGATTGCCCAGCCCCTCAGCGGCAGCCATTATTGCTGCGTTCATCTGGGTGGTCAACGATTACGGCATGACAGGGGAAGAATTCAAGATACCCATCTTACTACTGACCCTGACCACTGCTATCCTGATGGTCAGCAAAGTGCCGTTCCGTAGTTTCAAGGATTTTGACCTTAAAAGCCACGTCCCTTTTGTTGTACTGCTGGGTATCGTTATTGTCCTGGTAGTTATCGTTTATGACCCGCCCAGGGTGTTGTTCGCGGGTTTCTTCATCTACCTTCTTTCCGGGCCGGTTACTGCTTTGCGGCATAGAAAAAAGAAGACGGATGACCTGGTTCAGGGTGAGGATGAAGGGAGTGAGGAATAGTTTTAAGTTTCAAGAGGTAAGTTCAAAAATACCAGGGTTTTCAACATAAAGTCTCTTTGCTCTCAGTGTCCTCTGTGGTGAAAAGCTTTTAACTTTTGACTTGAAACTTGAAACTAAATTTATTCAAATCAGGTCTTGCAATGCGATTGTGGTCTGTGCGATATTTAAGCCATGTTACAGGCAGGTCAAAAAAATACTGGGTCATTAAATGCAGCAACGCCAGTTGTTGCAGTCTCTTTGCTTGCCGGTTTCGCTCTCCTCAGCAGTCTGCTGCTGCGCTAGTTCAGCGCATATACTCCTACACATATTAAGTCCAAATTTATTTCTCCATTCTTTTATGGGGTGCATGTTAATCTTGGCGTTGAAAATATTCAGTGCCAAAAGTAATTCAGGATGCAGACATGAGTGATTCATTAATTATATTTGATACGACCTTGCGTGATGGTGAGCAGAGCCCTGGTGCGTCGATGACGCGTGATGAGAAAGTACGTATCGCTCGTAGTCTGGAGCGTATGCGGGTAGATGTTATAGAGGCCGGTTTCCCGGCTGCCAGCCGTGGTGATTTTGAAAGTGTTCATGCTGTTGCTTCCGTCATAAAAGATAGTCGGGTATGCGGCTTGGCCCGTGCTATCGAAAGTGACATACAGGCAACCGCAGATGCCATTAAACCGGCTGAAAAGAACCGCATCCATACCTTTATTGCGACATCACCGATTCACATGCAGGAAAAATTGCATATGACACCGGAGCAGGTGCTGGAACGTGCTGTCTGGGCAGTAAAATTTTCCCGCCAGTTCACCGATGATGTTGAGTTCTCTCCAGAAGATGCAGGTCGATCGGATGAAGATTTTCTGTGTAAGGTGATTGAGGCAGTCATCGATGCAGGTGCTACGACAATAAACATACCGGATACCGTAGGCTATAATTTGCCGGGACAGTTTGGAACTTTGATTGCAAACCTGCGCCAGCGTATTCCGAATTCGGATAAGGCAATCTTTTCAGTTCATTGTCATAATGACCTTGGCATGGCTGTTGCCAATTCATTAAGTGCAGTTCTCAATGGGGCGAGACAGGTTGAATGCACCATTAATGGTCTCGGTGAAAGGGCGGGAAATGCCGCACTCGAAGAGATCGTGATGGCGGTAGAAACCCGGCAGGATGTGTTCAACTGTACAACCCGCATAGACACCACGCAGATTGTACCGACCAGTCGCCTGGTGTCCAATATCACCGGTTTTGCCGTACAGCCGAACAAGGCAATAGTCGGGGCCAATGCCTTTGCCCATGAATCGGGTATCCACCAGGACGGCGTAATCAAGAAGCGCGAGACTTACGAAATCATGCGTGCTGAAGACGTAGGCTGGGCGCATAATCGCATGGTGTTGGGTAAGCACTCCGGCCGGAATGCCTTTCGTACCCGGTTGAAAGAATTAGGAATTGAAATCGAAACCGAATCAGCACTTAATTCAGCATTTGCCCGATTTAAGGAACTTGCTGACAAGAAGCATGAAATATTTGATGAAGATCTGCAGGCATTGGCCACCGAGGAGTCGACTGAACAGGAGAACGAAGCGGTTAAGCTGGTCACATTGAAAGTGTGTTCAGAGACTGGTGAAACACCCGTGGCTGATATAACACTGAACATTAATGGTACGGATTTGTCAGCCTCTATGCCCGGCGGTGGCCCGGTTGATGCGGCCTTCAAGGCTATAGAGGCCATCATTAATTGCGGCTGCAAATTACTGCTTTATTCGGTAAACAATATTACGACCGGTACTGACTCGCAGGGTGAAGTGACTGTTCGAATCGAGAAAGACTCTCGCATCGTTAATGGCACGGGTGCCGATACCGATATTGTCATTGCTTCTGCCAAGGCTTATCTCAATGCTATGAACAAGATGAAGGTTGACCTTGACCGTTCGCATCCACAATCCTCCCAACCTCCGATCTGAGAATAGAGGTACCCAATGTCTCCAATGACTGATCGACGAAGGCAAGTACTCGAAGATATGGGTATAGATGTCTGGCTGCTTCGGGATAGCACCGGAGCAGCTGGATCGGTCGCAGAGGTTCAGCCTGATGACGGCGGAGACGTGGGTGACTGGAATACACTGCAAACCCAGGTGCAGGCCTGTCACCGATGCTCCCTGTCTAAAAGCCGTACGCAGACGGTATTCGGCAGCGGAAATAATCACGCCGAGTTGCTATTAATTGGTGAGGCTCCGGGTGCTGAGGAAGATCGACAGGGACTGCCATTTGTTGGAAAGGCAGGAAAACTGCTGGATGCAATGTTATTTTCTATAGGCCTGCAGCGTGATCAGGTCTACATCTGCAACGTTCTGAAATGTCGGCCGCCAAATAACCGCAACCCGCAGCCTGCTGAAGTTGAATCCTGTGCTTCTTTTCTTAGTGAGCAGATTGATTTCATCAAACCCAGGGTCATACTTGCTCTGGGAAAATTTGCTGCACAAAGCCTGCTGCAGACAGAGGCGCCTGTTTATAAGATGCGTGAAAGCAATAAGGTGCTTCCGGGAACCGATATACCTGTTGTAGTGACATATCATCCTGCAAGTTTATTGCGAAACACTGAGCAGAAGGCCCAGTCATGGCAGGACTTGTGCAAGGTCACACAATTGCTAGGAACGAATGCAGGAGACTAAAAGGCTTTGACGCAGGGCATACATCCAGCAGGCATTCGCCTGATGCGGGAGATTGATTTAGATGAGGTAATGGAAATTGAAATTGCATCCTACGAATTTCCGTGGACGGAAGGGATATTCCGCGACTGCCTGCATAACCAGTATCACTCTACACTTTTTGTGCAGCAAAAAAAAATCCTTGCCTATACTGTCGCGCAATACGTTGTCGATGAATGCCACTTGTTAAATCTATGTGTACGACAGACAGAAAGAGGACAGGGTTTAGGCGAGAAAATGGTCCAGTACCTGATGAACCAGGCGCGGCAGAAAGATATGGGCTCGATTTTTCTCGAAGTGAGGGTGTCTAATACGGCAGCGATAAACCTGTATGACAAATTGGGTTTTAATGAAATTGGGCTGCGCAGGGGATACTACCCGGATAAAAACGGACGGGAAGATGCATTAGTACTGGCGCATGAGATTTTTTGAAAGTTTCAAGTTTCAAGTCAAATAACAAAAATACTTTGTCGCAAAGATCACAAAGCTCGAGAGGAAAGTAACAAAATAAATATTCTAAAAATATATTATAAAGGGTTCCTTTGCGCTCTTTGTGTCATAGCGGTAAAAACATCTTTTAATTTTTCTTTCTTTTTATGGATCAAGAAATACCAGGCTTAATGACGGGAAGTAGGTAATCACCAGCACGGCGAAAAGTAGAATAAAGAAGAACGGCAGGGTGGCAATATACAGTTCCATGACCGGTTTATTGAAGCGGTAGCTGGCAATAAACAGGTTCATGCCTACCGGAGGTGTGAAATAGCCCAACTGCATATTCGCCAGAAAAACAATGCCGAGGTGGACCGGGTGTATGCCGTAACCGGCGGCGATGGGCAGGATGATGGGGATGATAATGATCAGGGCTGAGAAAATATCCAGCATCATTCCCAGCACCAGTAAAAATATATTCAGCGCGATTAGAAACGTCCACTTGTTATCAATATGTGCACGAATGGTTTCAAACAGGCGGGTAGGGACATCCGCATCAATCATGTAATTGGTCGATGCCAGTGATACACCCAGTATCAGTAAGATTGCACCGACCAGTACCATGGATTCACGGATAATTACCGGTAGTTCCCGTATTTTTACTTCACGCTTTATGAAGACTTCAACGACGAGAACATAAACGGCAGTGACGGCGGCGGCTTCTGAGACGGCGATATAGCCACCATAAATCCCACCCAGTACCAGAAAAGGCAGCGGGATTTCCCAGATGGATTCCCGAATTGCGGCAAAGATTTCCCTGCCGTCCAGCTTGCTCGTAAGCTGACCTTTGGGCTGTTTCCACATGCTCCAGCCAGAAAGTAAAACCACCATCAGCAAGCCGGGCAGGATACCAGCGAGGAACAAATCATCAATATTTACCGGGGTGTCCAATGATGCCTGTTGTGCGATTACGCCATAGAGTATCAGTGGCAGTGATGGGGCGAACAGCAGACCCAGACTGCCGGAAGTGGTGATCAGACCCAGGTTAAATCGCTCAGGATAGCCTGCCTGCTGCAGCGCCGGATAGAGCAGGGCGCCGAGGGCCACAATAGTAACACCCGAGGCACCGGTAAATGCCGTGAAGAAAGCACAGGCCGTCAGCGCAACTATGGCCAGTCCACCCGGCATCCAGCCCAGAAGGGCATGTGCCATGCGTACCATGCGGGCGGGTGCCTGGCTTTCACCAAGCAAATAGCCGGCAAAGGTAAATAACGGGATTGCCAATAGTATTGGCATCTCAGCGAGACGGTAGATCTCGATAGTGACAACCTGCAGGTTTATTTCTTCGCTATGGAAGCCCCATAATGCACTGCCGCCGATGATGCTGAAAAGAGGGGCGCCCAGCAATGCCAGTAGCAAGAGAATGACAGCA
>JAUWVE010000032.1 GCA_030617565.1 Gammaproteobacteria bacterium
GGAAGAAGAATATCGGGCTGCTCAGGCAAAGAAGATCGAAGCCTTTGAGCTGGATAAGGTGTCTGCATGCGGGTTGCTTGATGAACCATGTAAATTCAAAAAAGATGGCCTGGTTCTTATCATGTCTGCTGACAGCAACAGCTATCACATCGACTCTAATCAGGTGCTTGAGGGTGTCACCATAGGGCTTGCACAGCCAGACCGTGAAACCCGTACACTGCAGATGTATCAGATATCTGAGCCCACACACTGGGCTATACCGATCAGACGGCTGACAAACCTGAAGGAAAATGTTCCATTGACTATGCGTCTGGCTGTAGCAAGTAATGGAAAAAGATACTATGCAGAATTTCAGATTGATCCGACCGGTCCCTGGGGTGTTGATTAGTGGAAATCGAGCTGCAGGAAATAAGAGACTTTATAGCCGAGGTCCCGCCATTTGACCTGCTGCCGGATGATGAACTGAATCGACTGGTCCGGCATCTGGGTATTCGCTACCTGCGTCGCGGCAAGTCTTTACCGCTGCAGCAGGATAGCTTGCGATTATTTTATATCATCCGCAGTGGCACAATATCACTCTATACTGCCGAACAGACGATTCTCGGTAAATTGGCCGAAGGTGATATTTTTGCCTCATTTTGTGCGTCTGATGATGATAAGAATACGCATGCGAAAGTAACAGAAGACTCGCTGGTGTACAGTATTCCCTGCACGACTCTATTTGAGCTCACAGAAAATACCCCCGAGATTAAGGCATTCATCCAGCATTCCCCGCACCGGCGTTTGCAGGCCGCGATAAAAACTTCCCAGCTAAAAGCATCACAGACGGCAACTTTAATGAACACCCCGCTGGAAATGTTGCTCAGTGGAGTGGTGGTTGATATCGATATTAATTCTTCTATCCATGAGGCATCTCTGAAAATGACCGACCAGGGTGTTTCGTCGTTGCTAGTCATCGATGATGGAAGCCTGGCAGGAATAATTACCGACAGGGACATTCGTGCGCGCTGTGTAGCTCAAAAGCTGGCGATAGAGTCATCAGTTAAGAAGATAATGACGCATGCTCCCGTTCATGTCGGCAGCGACACGCTTGCTTTTGATGCATTAATGCTGATGACGAAAAAAAATATTCATCATCTTCCTGTGGTAGATGAAGGTCGAGTGTGCGGCATAATCAGCGCGACGGATTTGATGCGTCATGAAGGGAAAAATGCAGTTCATATTTCGCGTTTAATCCATAAGGCGGAATCGGTTGAAGTTCTGGCTGAGATCAGCCAGACCATTCCAGGACTGCAGCAGCAACTGGTAAGTCTGGGTGGTTCAGCTGAACATGTTGGCAAGGCAATTACGGCTGTCAGTAATGCAATTACCCGCAGACTGATAGAAATGGCAGAAGAAAAGTTTGGCCCGCCACCGGTTGCTTATGCCTGGATCGCTGCCGGTTCACAGGCACGCTTCGAACAGTCCTCGCATTCTGATCAGGATAATGGCCTGATTATCTCAGATGAGATGAAAACGGAGGATGCGGCCTGGTTTACCAAACTGGCAGATTTTGTCTGTGATGGACTGGATGCCTGTGGTTTTATTTATTGCCCTGGTGATGCGATGGCAAAGAACCCACAATGGCGTCAGACACAAAGTATATGGACCGGATATTTTGAAAAATGGATCAACACACCGGAACCAAAGGCCCTGATGCTGTCGAGCATATTTTTTGACGTGCGTGTCGTTCACGGCGAAAAAAAACTTTTACGTGATATACAAAAGAAGATATTGCCGCTGACAAAGCATAATCAACTTTTTCTTGCTCATATGACAGCAAATTCATTGCAGCACAGAACACCTTTAGGATTTTTTCGGGACTTTGTTCTGGTTGATAATGGTGAACACAAAGACACGCTTGATTTGAAGCATAATGGTGTTGTTCCCATTATTGATCTTGCAAGAATTTATGCTCTTGCGGAAGGACTGAAAACTGCCAATACAATCGCAAGATTAAAAAAAGCAGCCGGTAGCCCATCACTAAGCCGTGATGGGGCTGCGAATTTACTCGATGCATTTGAATTTATCAGTGACCTGAGGATGGAGCATCAGGCTGATCAAATAAGGAAAGGTGATGCGGCTGATAATTTTTTATCACCAAAATCTCTGTCACGATTACAGCGAGAACATCTTAAAGACGCATTCAAGGTGGTGCAGACCATGCAGGAGTTCCTCTCGCAGCGTTATCACGCCGGCCATATATAAGGTACCCCTGATCAATTCATGAACTCGTATCTTACGCCTAAAATATCCAGCTTTTTCGTTGCACCACGGGCATTTCCTGCGGTCAAAAATCTTCGCAATAGCCCAGCTATTACGTGCGGTTTCCGCCTCAAATATGAATATTTTAGATCGAAATCTACTTCCTCCAGAATTAATCAGAGGTACCTTAAGAGAGATTTTAATAATGTTCGACTTTCTTTTTAGCGCAGAAAATCGAAGAAGGAAGCTGCTCGAGAGTGCAGCGGAAGGCCCGGTAAAACAGTACCTTTCTGTGCCATTGCCTGACCTGAGGAGTGATATCCATACTGTACCTTTATTAGCACTGGATTTTGAAACCAGTGGCTTGAACCCATCAAGTGACTGTATATTAAGTGTCGGCTATGTCGCCGTAAATGGCGGTGAAATAAGTTTATCAACTGCCTGTCATCAACTAATTAAAAGCAGTGAGGCGTTGACAGAAGAAAGCGTCGTTATTCATAAAATTACTGATGATGCATCAGCTGCAGGTGAATCAATTGAAGCTGTAATCGGTAATCTTCTGCAGGCACTGGCAGGAAAGGTCATGGTGGCACACAATGCAAAAATAGAAACGACATTCCTGGCACAGGCCTGTAAGAAGTTGTATGGGATGAGTCCCCACTTTCCCGCTATCGACACTATGCTAATAGCAAAGCGTTGGCTGGAAAGGCGAAATAAGGAGATTGGCCAGGGTGATCTTCGTCTGTTTAACTTACGTAAGCAATATGGCCTGCCTATGTATCAGGCACATAATGCATTAAGTGATGCGATAGCTACGGCGGAATTGCTGCAGGCTCAGATAGCGCATATGGATAGTGACAGGAAACTGCCGCTAAAACAGTTTATAAAATAAAAATATGTTTTCAGTTTTCGGTTTTCAGTTGATAATAGCAGGCTACTGATCCACTATTTGGCTGAACACTGAACTCTGAACACTGAACACTGAACTAAACAGGAGCAACCTATGTCTGAATCCAAAATTTACCCGGTCCCGAGTGAATTTGCTAAAAATGCGTATATCAATAGTGAACGCTATGAGGCGATGTATAAACAGTCGATAGAAGATCCGGATGTTTTCTGGGCAGAACAGGCAGAGGAGTTTCTTGACTGGACGAAGACCTGGGACAGGGTGCAGGACTGGGATTTCAGGAGCGGAAAGATCAAATGGTTTGAAGGCGGTAAGCTTAATGTGTCCTATAACTGCCTGGATCGTCATCTCGAAACGCGTGGTGACCAGGTAGCTTTACTATGGGAAGGCGATGACCCGGAGGTTGATAAAAA
Organism: Gammaproteobacteria bacterium; assembly: GCA_030617565.1. Classification (GTDB taxonomy): domain Bacteria; phylum Pseudomonadota; class Gammaproteobacteria; order BMS3Bbin11; family BMS3Bbin11; genus BMS3Bbin11. Next base: position 3,565 of record JAUWVE010000032.1, read on the forward strand.
AATTACCTACCGCGAATTGCACGAAGAAGTCTGCAAGTTTTCAAATGTATTGAAGGGGCGTGGTGTTAAGAAAGGCGACCGTGTTTGTATTTATATGCCGATGGTAACTGAAGCGGCCGTGGCAATGCTGGCCTGTACACGCATAGGCGCCGTGCATTCGATTGTTTTCGGTGGCTTCTCACCTGATTCGTTACGTGACCGCATCCTGGATTCTGACTGCCAGACCCTGATTAGCGCCGATGAAGGCGTGCGTGGCGGCAAGGCAGTTGCTTTAAAGATGAACGCAGACAAGGCGCTGGCAGATTGCCCGAATGTACATACCTGCGTAGTCATCCGCCGCACGGGTGGTGATGTGGACTGGCAGGAGGGACGCGATGTTTGGTATGACGAATTGATGGCTGATGCATCCTCAGATTGTCCAGCGGAAGAAATGGATGCTGAAGATCCGTTATTTATTCTCTATACCTCGGGTTCGACAGGTAAACCAAAAGGTGTCCTGCACACTACCGGTGGCTATCTATTATTTGCCGCGATGACCCATAAATATGTGTTTGATTATCATGATGGCGATATTTACTGGTGTACCGCCGATGTTGGCTGGGTGACCGGTCACACCTATATTGTTTATGGCCCTTTAGCCAATGGCGCGACGACTTTAATGTTTGAAGGCATCCCTACTTACCCGGATACTTCCCGTTTCTGGCAGGTGATCGACAAGCATCAAGTTAACCAGTTTTATACTGCACCCACAGCCATACGTGCCCTGATGCGCTCCGGTGAAGAACCGGTGAAGAAAACCTCGCGCAGCAGTTTAAAGCTGCTTGGTACCGTTGGTGAGCCGATCAACCCTGAGGCATGGGAATGGTATTACCATGTTGTCGGCGATGCGCGCTGCCCGATAGTTGACACCTGGTGGCAGACTGAAACCGGTGGTCATATGATTACACCTCTGGCGGGAGCGACTGACCTGAAACCGGGTTCAGCATCAAAGCCTTTTTTCGGCGTACAGCCGGCCATTGTTGATGAGCAGGGCAATGAACTGGAAGGCGAATGTTCAGGCAACCTGATAATAAAAGCACCGTGGCCGGGCATGATGCGTACTCTCTATGGTGATCATCAACGTTTTATCGATACCTATTTCACTACCTATCCTGGGAATTACTTTACCGGCGACGGTTGCCGCCGGGATGCCGATGGTTATTACTGGATTACCGGCCGCGTCGATGATGTGCTGAATGTTTCCGGGCATCGACTGGGGACTGCCGAGATAGAATCGGCGCTGGTGTTGCATAATAGTGTTGCAGAAGCGGCAGTTGTCGGATACCCGCACGATATCAAAGGGCAGGGTATCTATGCCTATGTGACTTTGATGGCAGGGGTTGATGAGTCAGATGAACTCAGCGTGGAGCTGGTGAAGTTTGTACGCAGTGAGATAGGCCCCATTGCTACGATTGACATACTGCAGTGGGCACCGGGTCTGCCAAAGACGCGATCTGGTAAAATCATGCGCCGTATTTTGCGCAAGGTTGCCGAGAACGATATCGCTAATGTAGGTGATACCTCGACCCTGGCGGATCCAGCTGTTGTGGACCATCTGGTGGAAAATCGGGCGAATAAATAAAGCAGATGAAAGACGCGGGACAAAGGATGAAGGATTGAAGATATCGGCAGTTGATGTTTTGTCTGTTTTTCCTTAGTCCTTAGTCCCGAGTCCTTCATCTTTTATCTAAAAAACATCGAGCCGGGGACTGTGCTCCTACGCGCGCTCCTCCCACAAGGTACAGCAAACCCGCAGGCCTGACTTGACCCGCCCCGTACATTCCATTATTGTGGATCTCTTTTCAGCTGGGGGTGCCCGATACGCAATATTGGGCTGAGATACACCCTTTGAACCTGATCCAGTCTGTACTGGCGTAGGGAAGCTGGCTTCCTGCCGCTTGTCCTGCCCCTGTACTATTTATGAGGCATTGCCATGAGCGCAAAACCCGAAGACTTTCTGAGCAGTACCGCTAGCGTCGATGAAGCATCTGTCGCCGCTTTTCCCGGATCCAGAAAAATCTATGTCGAAGGCTCCCGCCCGGACATACGTGTACCCATGCGTGAAATATCGCTAGATGACACCCATGTCGGCGACGGTATTGAAAAAAACCCACCGGTAACCGTCTATGATACTTCAGGTCCCTATACCGATCCGGAAATAGAGATTGATATCCGTAAAGGCCTGCCTGCCCTGCGTGACAGCTGGATAGAGGAGCGAAACGACACGGAAGAACTGGATGGACTCAGCTCGGACTACGGCCGGACGCGTGAAACCGATGAACAACTCGATGTGCTGCGTTTTGAGCACCGTCGTACACCCCGACGGGCAACGGCCGGTGCCAATGTCAGCCAGATGCATTATGCGAAGCAGGGCATCATCACGCCGGAAATGGAATTTATCGCTATTCGCGAAAACATGCGGCTGGAACTTTCACGTGACAAACTGGCTGAGCAGCATCCGGGGCAGGACTTCGGTGCCGCTATTCCAGAGCAGATCACAGCAGAATTTGTGCGCGATGAGGTGGCACGCGGACGTGCGGTAATCCCCTGCAATATTAATCACCCGGAACTGGAACCGATGATTATCGGGCGCAACTTCCTGGTTAAAATTAATGCCAATATCGGAAATTCTGCCGTCACCTCCTCTATCGAGGAAGAAGTCGACAAGATGACCTGGTCGACACGCTGGGGTGGCGACACCGTTATGGACTTGTCCACCGGGAAAAATATCCATGAAACACGCGAATGGATACTGCGTAATTCTCCGGTACCGATTGGCACTGTGCCTATTTACCAGGCACTTGAGAAAGTTAACGGTAAATCCGAAGATCTGACCTGGGAGATTTTCCGTGACACCCTGATTGAGCAGGCGGAGCAGGGCGTCGATTATTTCACCATCCACGCCGGCGTGCGACTGGCCTATGTGCCGATGACGGCCAAACGGGTTACCGGTATCGTCTCACGTGGTGGTTCAATTATGGCCAAGTGGTGTCTTGCACATCACAAAGAGAGTTTTCTCTATACTCATTTCGAAGATATATGCGAAATCATGAAGGCCTATGACGTGTCATTCTCACTTGGTGACGGTCTTCGCCCGGGCAGCCTGGCGGACGCCAATGATGAAGCACAGTTTGCCGAACTGGAAACGCTGGGCGAGTTGACAAAAATTGCCTGGAAGCATGATGTGCAAACCATTATCGAAGGCCCGGGTCATGTGCCGATGCATATGATCAAGGCCAATATGGACAAGCAGCTTGAAGCCTGCGGTGAAGCGCCGTTTTACACATTAGGCCCGCTAGTGACAGATATAGCACCGGGCTATGATCACATTACTTCCGGTATCGGTGCAGCGATGATCGGCTGGTACGGCACAGCCATGCTGTGTTATGTCACACCGAAAGAGCATCTGGGACTGCCCAATCGGGATGATGTTAAAGAAGGCATCATTACCTACAAGATTGCCGCCCATGCCGCTGACCTGGCCAAGGGGCACCCGGGGGCACAGATACGCGATAACGCGATGTCCAAGGCACGTTTTGAGTTCCGCTGGGAAGACCAGTTCAATCTTGGCTTCGACCCGGACCGGGCACGCGAATACCATGATGAAACCCTGCCTAAGCAAGCCCATAAAGTCGCCCACTTTTGTTCCATGTGCGGGCCACATTTCTGCTCCATGAAAATCAGCCAGGAAGTCAGAGAATATGCGGCCAGCCATAACATGGAGGATGTTGAATCAGCAGTGGATGCTGGCATGAAAGAGATGGCCGTGGAATTCAAGAAGCAGGGTAGTGAGATATACAAAGAAGTTTGATTAACTATTATGGGTGGCTCTATAAATATTTCGGTCAACGGTGACAGCCGTAAGCTTGGTTTACCTTCTACCATCGTAGATCTGACAGATGCCATGGCATTACAGGGTAAACGGTTTGCTGTGGAAGTGAATGGCGAAATTGTTCCAGCCTCCCAGCATGCCAGCCACGAGCTGCATGAAAATGACAAGGTGGAGATAGTCGGGGCGATTGGCGGGGGATAAAAACCATCGTTTATGTATTACGTTTTACGTGTTACGTGGAACAGTTTCTTAATTTTCTGAGGTGAGTTGTGTCACAAAATACGAATGATCCGCTAGTCATAGCGGGGGTTGAATATACATCCCGACTGCTGGTAGGTACGGGAAAATATAAAGATATGGCTGAAACAGAGGCCGCTATACAGGCCAGTGGGGCGGAGATCATTACTATCGCCATACGGCGCACGAACATCGGACAGAATCCGGATGAGCCGAATATCCTGGATGTATTAACGCCGGAAAAATACACCATTTTGCCCAATACCGCAGGTTGTTATACCGTAAAAGATGCCGTTAGAACCTGTATGCTGGGGCGGGAATTACTCGATGGTCATAAGCTTTGCAAGCTTGAAGTGCTGGGTGATGAGAAAACGCTCTACCCGGACATGCCTGCCACCATGGAAGCTGCCGAGATACTGGTTAAAGATGGCTTTAACGTCATGGTCTATATGAATGATGACCCGATACTGGCGAAACGCCTGGCAGAAATGGGCTGTGTAGCCGTGATGCCGCTGGCTGCACCGATCGGTTCAGGGCTAGGTGTGCGCAATCCGCATAACATACGTTTCATCGTTGAAGAAGCGACGGTACCAGTTCTGGTTGATGCCGGTGTCGGTACTGCCAGCGATGCGGCTGTTGCAATGGAGCTTGGAGTTGATGGCGTGCTGATGAATACGGCAATTGCAGCGGCCAACAAGCCAGTGTTGATGGCTTCCGCAATGAAAAAAGCAGTCGAGGCCGGACGTGAGGCATGGCTGGCTGGACGCATGCCGCGTAAGGCTTATGCTTCGGCTTCTTCGCCCGAGAGTGGGCTGATTGATTAGTTTTTTGTGCTGGCGCACGGCTGTGACCTTTTCATTTTTATTCATTTGCATGATTTAATCTGAGCTTTTCGCCCTTCATGGGCGAGTTCATTTCTTTTGTACGGACAAAAGAAACAGAACCAAAGAAAAGCCGCCCCGATGTGTTGGCCTGCGGCTACTCTGCGCGCTTCAGTCTGAACCGGGCGCGGTGAACTCGCTTCGCTCAGACATGCACCGCGCTTTATCCGGCCCAGCCTTCCAGTGCTCGACAACCCAAAAGGGGATGAAAACCAGGGGAAATAGGAAAGGTTAAAGGGGAAAGGAAAGTCAAAAGCCTGTAAGTCATTGCGAGGAACGTAGTGACGAAGCAATCTCATGATGCTGGATCGAATTTAGGAGATTGCCGCGCTACGCTCGCAATGACAAATAGATCTTGGTTTTGATGTTGATGTTGACCTTAAGTCCCGTTCAGGCTTGCCGAGAAGCGCAGGATGAGCTGGGGATTTCGGGGTGTGTTGTCTGAGCGATAGCGAGTTTCACACCCTGCCAGCTTATCTGAGCATCGCAGGGAACCCGAAGGGCAAGCATGCGGGTGCTCTTGATATTCTTTTGGTGTGTTTCTTTGAGCAAGCAAAGACAAAGTAACTCGTCCATGAAGGACGAAAAACTCATATCAATTCAAGAAATAGAATTAAAATAATGCTAGTAAGCCAGCGAGGGGCAAAACTCTCAGCCGTGCGTCAGCACAAAATTAAAAATTATCATACATCTCATCAAGAGTTGGCGTTCTCTTCTCCATCTCTTCAAGAAGAGACCTGAGATAGTCGCGGTCGAGTAATTCACCGCAGAAGCCACTAAGGTCTTCTTCAGTGTGATTGCCGAATGCACGCCGAAAGGGGGCATGCAGAGGGCTAGTGATAAACTTGAAATAGGCACCGACAATATCCATGGGTTTGATTGATACTCTCAGGTCAGAAAATGTGCCTTTTATCCTCATGGGCGCCTGCAGCCCAAATAATCTGGCTTTTTTTGCTGTTGGAAAGAGTACCAATGATACTTTTTTTCCAGGAAAGTCCACTTTCAGGTTGCCTTTCATCCAGATTTTACTGGTATCAATAAAGAGCAGTTCTTCACTTAGCTGCCCATCATTGATATCAAGCAGTACCGTCCCGCAATTAAATTTCGATTCCTTTTTATTCAACTCAGGCAGGATGGCCAGGAAGAGGTTCACTGACCATAGATTGATGGCACTGGCATCGATGTTTTTTGGCCATAGTGCAAAATCGAACTGGCCATTGGCATGATCAAAGGCATGCTTGAGGTCTCTGCCAGACAGCTGCAGATCAACTCTTGTACTTATCAGGCCGTCAGCAGGAGAGTCAGGCAAGAAGTGTCTATAAAGAATGCCATAGTCAAATTTGTCCATATTTAATTTGATATGCCCTTCAAGATTTTCATCATGCTGTTGCAGATCCAACTCTCCGGCTATGGATCCTCCGGGTACATTCAGCTCAAAGGTATCAACGCTTAAGGAGTTTTCCCTTGCGTGCAGATTTAGTTTTCCACCTCCGAGTTTGTCCTTGCCAGATAGTACCTGCCTGGCTTCAAGCTGCAAGCTGACATCAATATTGGGGTAATCGCGCGATTCCTGAAAGCCCTCATTCAATCCCTGTTGGACTAGCTCGATATTATCTTTCCTGTCACTGGCTGTTGATGCTGTGGGGCCGGTTTGAGGATATAGTGAGAAACCTTCAACTTTGAAGTCATTGATCTGGAAACTCTGGCTGATGAGGTTTAAGTTCCAGTGAGTTTTGCTGCCGCGGGTATCAACAAAAACCTGGCCGCCGAGGTCGCTTTCGCCAATGAAGGCCTTGAGGTTACGGACACGAAAGCCTTTCGGGTCAACACTGAATTTCCCACTGAAATGGTAAGGGCCGAAAGGTGGAATGTCAGTTTCCAGCAGCTTGTTCCAGTGGTCGAGGCGTTTCCCCTTGATTTCTATATCTACGATTAAGGATTGTTGACTTATCGGCAGATCGACATTGCCAGTGAGTTTTATTTTCGAGTGACTGAGTGTGGCGCTCAGATCCAGATGGATCTTTTCCAGATGGGTAAAAAACTCGCTCATTCTATTTGAGGAGAGTTCCAGTTGCAGCGACTCGTCATCGATCTTGCCAGTGAATTCCAGCTTAACAGGCTTGTCAGGTTCAGCAACTAGTATCGCAGTTGAAAAAGTGATTTTACGGTTCTTATCATTTGCCGGGTTATGCAAGTTCCAGTGGCCTTCTGCCAGATCCAGTTTGAAAACAGATTGCTCAAGGATTTCTTTCAGATTACTTCCCTGCAGATCAGCCTTGAAAGCTATTTCACTACTATATGCATCAAGACCTTCGACAAGACCAAGCCATGAAAGCGACTTGCCGATGTCAACTTCCTGTGCATCAAATTTAACCGTGCCGACAAGAGTCGGGTCTGAGTGCTTCAGCTGCATTTCCATGGTTACAGGTTTACCCGCAACCTGCCCCTGCAGCTCAAGTTCCCACGGTTTGTTGCTGATCAGATTCCGCAGCAGGTCAGATTTAGCCGTGAACGTATAAGGGATTTCATTACTGGTCCCTTCAAGTTTTGCAGTCAGGTAGGATTTATCGTGAGTATTGATGACCAGGCTATCTATATGATTTGAAAACTCTCGTCCAAGGCTTTCATCAGTATAATTCAGGTTTAGATCAGTTAGCCTGAATTCTTCAATCCAGATTTTCTTCTCATCATTGCTTACATTTCCCGGCGCTGGGGGTTCACTTTCTGCGTTACTTTCTGTTCGTATGAATGATGCCCAGTTTTGTCTGCCATCACTGGTCTGCTCCAGGTTGATTTGTACCGATGAAGCAGAAACCTCAAGAAACTCCAGCTGCCCTGAGAATATAGGCAGCAGGGCCAGTTGTACACGCACTTCGTCCACACTGAGAATGTCCCCTGTAGACCATCCCGGCTGATTGGCGATATGCAGCTGGTCGACGACCAGGGTTGGAAAAAAGCTGATGGCCAGGCGCACTTCGCCATCAATGCGTACTTCCTGGCCCGTGACCTCAGTGGCCTTTTTGACAAACTGCTGACGCATGCTTTCCAGCGGCAGGCTGACTTTCGCATAGGACAATATGCCAATCAGCAGTGCGGTCAGTGCAATCAGGCCCACAACGGCACTGAAAGCGACAACAATGATTTTTCTTATGCGCATTCTTGATATCGCCAGTACGTTCGATTATTTTGTTCGGGGTGCTTTGTTTGATAGAATTTGAAGTTTGGCAGACTCAAAGATAAATATCGAGTCCGAAGCTATTAATTGTAAAGACTATTTATAAGAAACACTTACTTCTGAGAAACACTATGTCTGCTATCCAGTTGAAAAATTACCGATTTATCCCTGTATTCCTGTTGCTTGTTTTCGCCATGCTTGC
>JAUWVE010000199.1 GCA_030617565.1 Gammaproteobacteria bacterium
CAGGATGTTCGTGCATTTTCAATTCAGGTAGGCATCACACTGTTTGTTCTGGGGCTGGGTCTATGGTTGGCGGTGTGGTTCCAGGTGCGCTTTGGCTTACGCCCCTTGCAGACATTGAAGCAGGCACTGGCCGATATTCGCCAGGGTAAGACAGATCGATTACCGCAAAGCTTTCCAGAGGAAGTGCAACCGATGGTCAGCGAATTGAATGCACTGCTGGATCACAATGCATCCTTGCTGCAGCGAGCCAGAACGCATGCCGCTAATCTTGCCCATGCGCTGAAAAACCCGTTGACGGTCATTCGTAACGAGAGCAGAGACATGAAAGAGGAGAGGAACCGTATTATCAGGCAGCAGACAGATACGATGGCGGCAAGTATGGACCGGTATCTGTCACAGGCTCGTATAGCAGGAACCGCGGATGTAATTGGTGCACGTGCAGATGTTGGGGGAATCATTATGGACCTTATTTTCAGTATGGAGCAACTCTACCGGGAACGGAAAATTGAAATAAGCCAGACTCTTCCTGCTGATTGCTGGTTCCAGGGTGAAGCTGAGGATCTTGAAGAGATGCTGGGCAACCTGATCGACAATGCCTGTAAATGGGCAGGCAGCAGGGTTGATATCACTGCAGAATGTACCGGTGACCGATTAATTATAGCCATTGAAGATGATGGAGTTGGCATACCTGAATCTCTCCATCATGAGGTCCTGCAAAGAGGTCATCGCCTTGATGAAGCCATCTCCGGTAGTGGTCTTGGTCTGGATATCGTTCGAGATATTGCTGAGCTGTATCGTGGTTCACTGCAACTACAACAGGCATCACTGGGCGGAGTTTGTGCGCTGCTTGATCTACCTGCCGTGAGTTGTAATCACTAACTTGATAAAGACTTTTTTACCACCGGGGTCACGCAGGAAAACAGAGAAGGAATCATTTGTTGAATGCCCTCCCGATTTCCCCTGCAAATCAACATATTTTACCAATCCTCCTGACTGTCCTTCCCGAAAACTCATATCACACACTATCACGCCGCCAACCATTCGTAATGATGATGTAGGCCAACGACTTCTTGTTGTGCAATAAGCCTTGCCCTAAAGTATTCTCAACAACAACTCTCTATACCTTTTGCATTTCAGGCCTTTTTTGATGCGAACTACATTGGTGCCGAATGTTTTGCCAGAGCATGTACCCCAATTGTAATACCCGCACGCACGCTTCTATCTTAGCTTCTCTAGTAATTGATTAGATTTCGCAGCGATATACTCACGCCAGTTACAGCAGATGCAAGCCAACATACTGTGGCATGGGGGATAGCGTGGCATCGGGGTGACCGGGTTCTGTTTGGCAAAAGACCTCGAAATACCAATTGTAATTTAAAGGCAAACTCGATGGGAATGTTATCGAGGGTGATGCTCACGAGGGATCTATGCGTCTAGTGCGAATTCAGGCAACGAAGGTGGCTGAAATACCAGTCGATTGACCAGCACATCTTCACTTTAAATGTCTGTACCTGGTCGAACTGAGCCGTCATTAAACATAACCGTTCTTAAGGTCTGGATCGGCTCCCGAGCAGTCATTCAGGAATCTGCCCTGAATGACTGCAATTGAAAACTTCCAGTCAGTTACTGGAAAAAAGGTCTTACTCTTCTAATTATTTAGCCAAGCAGCTTGGCTTTCTGAACTTCGAACTCAGCGTCATTGATAACGCCCTTTTCCTTTAGCTCAGCCAGCTTTGATAGTTCGTCAGCTGTAGATGCACCCGCGACGCCCTGGATATAAGCACGTTGCCTGTCAGCAGCATCTGCAAAGGCCTGCATGTTGCGTTCTTCCATTCCCCTGCCTCGAAAAAGTATATAAGTCAACACACCCAACCATGGAATGACGATGACAAACAATACCCATAATGTCTTGACAAAACCGCCTATGTCTTTACTGCGGAAAACATCGCTGATCACTGAGATGACAACCCATATCCAGGCAATCAGAAGGAAAAATATGAACATCGACCAGATTATGTCTAAAAACGGCATTGGGAACTCCCTGTTAAGTTATTGCTGTGCTTGTGGGCTTACAGCAGTTATGATTAATTTTTGCGGATTCTAGCACAAACACTATTACTTCTAACCATAAAATCATTAAGGCTATGATGTTTACTGCCACACTACGGAAAAACCCATGAGCAAAATTGAAGCAATAACAGACATATTCGAATCGCAGCTCGTCAATAACATTGCAATTACTCATTTGAAGGGACAGGCCCTGGACATTGTCACCAATCCTCAGGACTGTGAAGAATTCTTTACTTTACTCAAGACAGTAAATGATTCACCCGAAGTGCTTGGCTATGTGCAGATTCATGACAGTGAATGGGACAGCCACAGCGCCGTCGATGAAATGGTCGACCTGATTCTAAAAGATACTGGTCACGTCGTCGGCGGAGGGCGCCAGTTTGGATACCAGCATGATGTGATTGCCGCCAGGTTCAGGCATTCTATGGGGCGAACACTGCTTACTATGATCCAGTTCAGCAAACCTGCCATTGCCGGTATGCAGGGACGGATGAGCGCAGA
>JAUWVE010000179.1 GCA_030617565.1 Gammaproteobacteria bacterium
ATCATCCAGGATGCTCTTCTTATAATTTTCATTTTTCTCCTCCGGGCGTTGCTGAAAGCCAGTAAAACAGCGCACGCAACTCCTCGTTTGTCCCGAGTATAACCTGAGTTTAAACTTTTTTGAAAGGGCACTGGAAAACCCACAAATTTTGTGTTAGATCTCACTGCTCACAAAAAATGTATTATTTCCGAGTCTTTCCTGTTCTCATTAGTCCGCGCGTAAATCTTCCTCAACAGACAGGCGGTAAAACCTTATGGCATTTTGCAGGGTTAATTTCTGTCTGATATCGACAGGTAAGGCTTTCAGCCAATGGCGGTGAAAAGCAAGCACCTCGCTAACATGGTCCCAGCCAGTGTTCGCAGCTTCCCAGGTGGCGACACCCTCGTAGTAGGTGGGGTCGGAGCCAAGCATGATCCGGTCCTGGAATTCCAGGGTAAACATATGCCAATCCGGCAGCAGTAGCCCGTCATCGTCAACAATTGGGTTGATCTTTCCATAGCGCATGTGATCCCTTGCTGACAAATCTACCCAGACATTCGTGCAGGCACGCAGCAATTCGGCGACTTGAGCAGGAGGCAGCGGGCTGCCAGCATGCACCCAGACTATCCTGGCCTGTGGATGACGCAGGCACAGGGGCCGAAAATAGAGCTGGTTCGATGCCTCGGCATGGATAAGAATAGCGACATCAAATTCCTCGGCCAGGTCAAGCATGCCATCTATGATGTCATGACGCTGGTTTAACGAAGGTGTATAGCCGGCAATCAAATGTATCTCACCGAGTCCCTGGTAACGTCCCGACACCAGTGCCTCGCGGGCCGCTGGCAGGACACGTTTATCGCGAAACCAGTCAACTTTCCGTTCCGGTTCCAGATAGGGCATGAAAAAGGGAATGATCCAGCCACCGGATGCATCGGCCAGTTCCAGTGCCAGAGCAGGCGGTTTGCTTGAGACAATGCCAAACACTACATTGCTTTCTGTTAGCGTGCGTAAGGCATCGGCTGTATCAGTGACCTCCATCTGGTCCGTATTGAAATGCAGGTGTACGTCTGCCAACGGTGGTAAATCGGCAGCCATCAGCTGATTACTGATTAGCAGCAGTGCAAGTGCTACAGCTTGTCTAACAGGTTTAAGAAGCATCATCGAGATCCCGGTTTTTTATCTTCCTGTGGGAGGCGCACCTCGCAGGCCCACCCACACTACATCATTTCAGCCCATGCTGGAATCCAGTGTCAATTAAACAATAACATGCTATGTTCTGCCCTACAAAATAGCACTGGAGACAATACCCATGAAAAAACTGACACAAATACTCACCCTCGCAATTTTATTACCTGGCGGCACCGCTCAGGCTGATGACCCTATGATTCTTCCCATACAACGTCTGGCCATGGACATGGCCGTGAAGGCTGCACAGGCAACCATCGCTGCCTGCCGCAAAGAAGGATTAAGCGTAGCAGTAACCATCATCGACCGTGGCGGCCATGCCCAGGTGGTGCTCAGAGATTCTCTTGCGATGCCGATTACTGTGCCCATTAGTAAGCAAAAAGCTTATGCGGCATTGAACTTCAACTCACCTACATCAGCGTTGGAATCACGCTTCACCTCACCGTTCGCACCACCTAAGATCGACGGATTGATTACCTCCGCGGGCGGTCTGCCGATTACTGCGGGCAGTACTATCCTCGGCGGTATTGGCGTCAGCGGTGCGCCATCTGGTGAGACCGATGAGGCCTGCGCCGCAGCGGGTCTCAAGGCGATAATCGAAGACATCGAGATGGAGATGTGAAAAGCAGGTAAAAGGGGAAAGGCTAAAGGGGAAAGAAAAGTCAAAATCGAAACCATCTTTAACCTTTAACCTTCTGTGTGATTTTCGTTAGCCAGTCCGCGACATCAGTTTCAAGCAATTCTTTAACGAACTTGAAGCTGAGGTCCAGGTTTTTTTTTGCCTGCTCAGTCATCGTTTGTCCGAGACCAAATTCGTAACCGCGAATTGACAGCATGTAGGAAGGTGGGGGGTCCTGCTGGTTGATCTTCCGGTAAACAGCCAGTACGGCAGCCGGGCTCTGTGCATGCGAGGTATAGCTGTCATCCTGTTGCGGCTGCAGTTTGTGAAATTCATAGGGGGCCGGGCAGGAGACGCTGGCATCAATAAACAGGGCACACTCACGCTGTTCAAGATCGACAGCATGTTCAATCTGCAACTGGTAATCGGTTAATAATTCCAGGCTATCCAGCCTGCCGGTTTCCTGCCTGTATTGTTCTAGCAGGTCGTAGATGACCGGGCCTAGCGCATCATCTCCACGCGACGGGTTTCCATAAGCAAAAACAAGCAGGGGTGCACGCCCTGTCAGGTTGTTCATACTATGTGCTTACAGGGTTCTGCTGATATCACCGGTAACCCTCTTTTCAAGACGGTCCACCAGCTCATTATTCTCATTGACCAGGTTTATTTGCAGGGGCATCTTTCCCATTGCATGAGTAGCGCAGGAGAGGCAGGGGTCATAGGCACGTATGGCAACTTCAACCTGGTTGAGCAAGGCTTCGGTCAGCTGGTTGCCATCAAGATACTGACTGGCAACCTTGCGGATAGACTCGTTCATGGCCTGGTTGTTATTGGTGGTGGACACGATCAGGTTGGCTTTCTCAACAATGCCGTCATCATTGATTTCGTAGTGGTGGAACAGCGTGCCGCGAGGTGCCTCTATAACACCGATGCCGCTGCTTTGCAGTTCACCCTTGTTGAGCAGCTCTTTACCACCAAGGTCGCTATCGTTTAGCAGGTCAGAGATCGACTCGGCGCAGTGCAGCAGCTCTATCAGCCGTGCCCAGTGGTAGGCCAGGGTGGATTGTACCGGCAGACCGCCACCGATGCTTTTAAATTCCTC
>JAUWVE010000014.1 GCA_030617565.1 Gammaproteobacteria bacterium
TAAAGCAGTCATCCATAATGTAACAGGCACATATTGTTCCGCTGTATGTCCCAGTGGTTTAACCGTTTCGATATAAATGAGGCATAGTGTCAATACCAGTAGTCCGCCAACATAACCCAGTGCCCAGCTGAAACCGGAAACCTTGCCGACTTTATCCGGTGGAGCAATTTCTGGCAGAAATGCGGCGATCAGGTTTTCACCGGTACCAAACAAAAATGCGGATCCTGCCAGAAATATTATGCTGAAAGTCAGTTGATCAGGCCCGGCAAAGCCGAGCAGGACCGTCATGATTATGCAACCAATGGTGCTGATGGCAAGCATTTTTTTCTTTGCAGCTGAGAAGTCGGCGATTGCTCCGAGTACCGGTGCAGTAAAAAGAATCAATGTATTTGCAGCACCGATACTTAAACTCCACAGCAAGGTGCCTGTGCCGCCGTTGGAACTATCAACTGATGCGGCGATAACGCCAACAAAATAGGCATTGAAAATAGCCGTTAATACAACGGTGGTGTAGCCGGAGTTAGCAAAGTCATACATCGCCCAGGCAATAAGTTCTCTTCGTGGGGCTAAAGTTCTGGTGGTTTTTGTCATAAGAAGAGAATTATTCTATACCTTTTTGTGTTTGAACTTTGAGCTATTATTTTTTACCTTTTTTTTAAACAGCGAGAAAGGATCAGCATAAATTCATTGTTGTCACCCGTGTAGACATGCTCTGGAGAGAAGCCGGTGCTGGTCAATAGCTGGCGTATCGAGTCGGCTGTGTATTTCCGGCTGTACTCCGTAGTAATGTGCTCGCCATCCTCGAACTCGATCTTTAAATCAATGTCCCGCAGCGTAACAGTTTGTCGGCAACAGGAACGTAAACGCATTTCGACGCGGGAATTATCAATATCAAAAAAAGCGTGGTGTTCGAATTTTTCAGTATTAAAATCACCATCAAGGGCCTGGTTCAGTACATCCAGCAGATTAAGGTTAAATGCTGCAGTATATCCCTCAATGTCATTATAGGCAGCATTCAGGATGCTGTGATCTTTGACCAAATCAATACCCAGCAGAAACCAGTCATCGTCATTGGCTGTATTTCTCACATCACGTAAAAACTGGCTGGCCTCATCATATGAAAAATTACCTAAGGAACTGCCAAGAAAAGTATAGAGGCTGCGCGTATGACTATTATTGAACAGTTGCATGTCCTGTAAAAAGTCACCATGCCATGCATCAATGGATAACCAGGGATATCTGTCTAACAGGCGCCTGGATGACTCGATCAGTATTTCTTCACAGACATCCAGCGGCAGGTAATGCAGCCAGTCGTAATGCTGATTGGCTGCCTGAATAAGCAGCTCGGTTTTTTCGGATGTGCCACTGCCGTATTCAACAATAGCCGTTGGTCGTACAGTGCTAACGATCTCATCGGCATGTTTCTTTAAAAGCGCGGATTCAGCACGCGTCAAGTAATACTCATCGGTCTGGCAAATCTGATCGAATAGTTTAGAACCACGCTCATCATAGAAGTACTTTGGCGGCAAACTGCGGGGACGGCTCAATAAACCCGTGTAGACATCTTCTTCCAGTGAGTCAACATGCTGTTCCGGTGACAGCCGGTTTAACTGAAACCGGCCTGAGTCAATTTTTACTGCTTCTTGCATAGCATTCCTTATGTTTTTAATTATTTTTCATTATACTAAGTGACAGTTTACTGTCTAATAAAGTTTCAGAGAGAATTATGTGCAGACTTGCAGCTTATATTGGTCCTGCTTTGCGGCTTGAAGAATTGCTGCTCAAGCCGGAGCATAGTCTGGTAAAGCAGTCATGGGCCCCCAGAGAAATGATGGAAGCCAGGCTGAATGCCGATGGCTACGGCTTTGGCTGGTTTGATCAGACGGGTCAACCATTACGATATCGGCAGACCATGCCTATCTGGACTGATCCAAACCTCCCCGAGCTTGGTCGTGGACTGGAATCCGATACGTGGGTAGCGGTGGTGCGTAGTGCAACGACAAATATCCCGATCAATCTTGCCAACACCATGCCTTATTCTGATGAGATGTATCATTTCATGCATAATGGTTATATCAATAACTTTTCGCGGACTTTACGATCCTGCCTGCGGCGTGAATTTAACCCGGAATTTGAAGATCTGATTGAAGGCAATACCGATTCAGAACATCTGTTTATCCTGTTCAAACAAATCATGTGGGAAACAGGCAGTGATGATCCAGCAAAAGTATTGATTGAAATGGTCACTCGATTAAAAAGTTGGTTAAAGGATGAGCGTGCGCTGTTGAATGTGGTTGTCACAAGGCCTGGAAAAATATGGGCTATGCGCTGTGCTATCAACGGTAATTGCCCTTCATTATACTACTCACTCAATCCGCCCCCTTTTCCTGAAGCCAGCGTGATTGCTTCCGAGCCATTGACCGATGAGGATGACTGGACAGAGGTACCTCCTCAATCATTATTGGTCTTTGATGCGTGTAATGAACCGGAACACATTATTTTGTGAACAGCTGTGTCAGTAAATGATCAGATTGCTGTAAGACTGTCATTTTTGCATGGGCGCCTGATCAAACAGTTTTCATCGTATAGCGAAAAAGATCTTCGTACCCAGTACCATCCCGATCTCAGTCAACTAGGCTGGCACCTTGCCCATATTGCCTTTATTGAACAATACTGGTTGCGTGAAGTGGTGCTGGGCGACAACAGCCGCACAGAAAATTTGCATCAGTATTTCTTTCCAGAGCGTATAGGCAAGTCCGAACGCGGGAATCTACAGGTTATTGCGGATTTCGAGCAGTTGCAGGATGACTTTTCAGATGCTGAAAAATTATGGACAGAATTGTCACGTGGCAGATGTGTACACCCCCTGTTGAAAAATGCTTATCTGGGCTGGTTTTTGATTCAGCATGGGGAGCAGCACCTGGAAACTATGCAAATGGTGTTGTATCAGAGAGCTCTGACCTCAGTGTCTGAGACAGATTTTACTGCCGTTCAGTTTGATGCCCGGTGCCCGGTTTTACCGGAGTTGCTTATTGCTGATGGTGATTATGTAGTGGGTTCAGATGACATATTGGCCTGCGATAATGAGCAACCGGTTCATAAACTGACTTTGCCAGCTTTTCTAGTTGCGACCAGGCCGGTTAGTAATGCTGAATACCTCGGATTCATGCAGGACGGTGGTTATCGGCGCGCAGAATTCTGGACCGAAGAGGGGTGGCAGTGGATCATGGATTGCCAACACTTCGCCCCGGAGTACTGGCAGCAGAATGAGCAGGGCAACTGGTTTAGTTTATCGGCAGATGGTTCAACTGATTTAGTGCCAGATGAGGCGGTGTCAGGTCTTAGCTGGTATGAGGCTGATGCCTTTGCCCGCTATGCCGGTTGTCGGCTGCCGCATGAGCATGAATGGGAGTCTGCAATGAAAACAGAGTCGAGAGCGATGGCTTCGACAGGCCAGGCATGGGAGTGGTGTTCCAATACATTCTTTCCCTATGATGGCTTTCAGGCTTTTCCTTATGAACGTTATTCGACGCCCTGGTTTGCTAATAATCATTACTTGCTGAGAGGAAGTAGCTCCTTTAGCGGAGATACAGTTCGTCAACCTTCCTTCCGAAATTTCTATCAGCCAGGCAAACGTCATGTTTTTGCTGGCCTGAGATTAGTATGTGACCTATGACGCTGCTCACAGGTTTTGAGCCTGTTATTGATAAGAACTGCAGGGTATTGATCCTTGGCTCTATGCCTGGTGCGGCCTCACTACAGAAGCACCAGTACTACGCCCATCCACGAAACGCATTCTGGCCGATCATGGACGACCTTTTTGGCATTAAAAAAGATAAAGGATATAACGAGCATTGTGCCTTACTTTCAGCCAGCGGCGTAGGTGTATGGGATGTGTTAAAACAATGCAAGCGCCCCGGTAGTCTAGATTCAAGTATCAGGGCTGGTTCTGAACAGGTTAATGATTTTGAAAAATTATTTGCGGGTCACACTGCTATCAGGGCAGTGTTTTTCAATGGTGGGACAGCCGAACGTTTGTATAAAAGAAATGTTCTCAGTTCAGATAATATCCACTATCATGGATTGCATTACCACCGACTACCTTCGACCAGTCCGGCCTATGCGTCTATGTCATATCAGGAGAAGGCCAGGCAATGGCGAAGCATGCTCGACTACCTCGCTATTTGAATCTGGATAATTCCCGCTTTCATTAGTGCAGAAATCTGCTATTGTGGTTCCCTGCTAGCTGTGTGTTCTCCCTCACTGCGCTTTTCTTTTATGGTGACTAAAGGGATTCCGTATCGTTATGCAGCGCCCCGCTAGATTGACAGGGCGAGCGTTCTTTGTGAGTTGTATTCAAGTGGAGAAATATGGAAATTAATTTTGAAAAAATTCAGAGTTCCAGGATGCTGGTTGATTGTCTGGTTTTACCACACCAGAAACCGTTCAATAATGGTGAATTGGCCCAATTCCCCGCCTCGAGCATTAGCTTGAAATCGAACCCTGTGCCCAGGCTTATCAGCGACCCTGTCCAGTTTTTAATGCTTTTTTTCAGTAGAGAATATTAACGGTCCATATTGATGTGATCTATCCTTATCATATGGGCGATAATTTATTAAAAAAACGGTAGATTGATGCTTAATAGCGTGAAATACAATACCGGTAAGGAACATGAACAGTCCTTGCTAAGAGTAGTACTTTCCCTGATTGTATTTTCATATCTTGTGATTTCATATCGTTTACTCGACTATACGTTCTTCACGAAACCAGTCGTTTTATTATCTGCCTCGTATCTGATCTACTCTCTAATCCATTTAGCCACCATCTTTATAAGCCCCAGTGCCTCAATCCCAAGAAGGATACTTGGAATGATTACTGATATTGGCGCATTAACATACCTCATGTACTTAACGGGTGAACTTGGCTCACCTTTATATATGATGTATTTATGGGTGATATTCGGCAATGGCTTCCGATTTGGCGTTCCATATCTTATTATATCGAGCGTAACGAGTGCGATAGGTTTTTCCCTGCTAATTGCCTATTCAGAATTCTGGAGTGAAATTTTTCTACTGTCTACAGGGCTGCTGATCGCGCTGATCATTCTGCCAGTATATGTTTCGAGACTGATAAAGTATTTAAACAAAGCCGTTACCCATGCAGAAGAAGCCAACCAGGCAAAAAGCCGATTTCTGGCAAATATGAGCCATGAGTTGCGCACACCCCTTAATGGCATAATTGGTATGAGCGATTTGTTACTGGATACTCGTTTAACTCGTGAGCAGAAAGAGTTCACGGAAACAATAAATTACTCTGTACATACTTTACTGTCAGTAATCGAGCGAATACTGGATATTTCGAAAATTGAGGCCGGTAAGCTTGTTATTGAGTCCATTAATTTTGATCTGCATCTGCTGGTTAATGGAACAATCAGAATGTTGCTGCCTCAAGCAAAGGAAAATGGATTGATACTCACTGTGGCAATAGATCCAACGGTTGATTATCGAGTTATTGGTGACCCCCATCATTTACGCCAGGTTATTATAAATCTGTTAGGTAACGCGCTTAAGTACACAGAGAACGGATATATATTTATACATGTATCTCTTATGTCGATGGCTAGCAGTAAGTGCAGGTTAAAGTTTGAGGTAATAGATAGCGGCATTGGTATCGAAAAGAACGCACTTGAGCACATATTTGAGAACTTCCAGCAGGCCGATGAATCAACAACCAGGCGCTACGGTGGAACTGGGTTGGGAACAGCAATATCTAGCCAGTTGGTAGTGTCGATGGGTGGTGTAATTGGTGTCGAAAGCACCCCCGGGAGTGGTAGTAATTTCTGGTTTGAGTTGCCGCTAAAAATGAGTTTTCCAGGGCACGAGCCAGATTACACTCTCTATGATTGCAATGTCCTGGTAGTCGGTGCTGATGAACCCGGCAAGCCAATTCTTGTCGATCGTCTTCGTGCATGGGGGGTGTCAGTAGATAATGAGGATTCAGCAAATAATGCATTAAATTTATTAAAGCAGCATGCTAAAAATGATTCACAGTACCACTGTATTATTATTAATAAATCATTGGTAGATATTGATGTTGTAAAATTTGTGAATGTATTGCATGAGAATTCCATTCTTTCAAAAACATCATTGATTCTGATATCAAGTAACTCAGAGTCGGTTGATGAGAATATGTTGTATCAGAAAGGATACACAGCTGTATTGCAGCAGCCCTTAAATAATCAGTATCTGTTTAATGCTATTCATTCATCACCTCTGTTTGAGTTCGAGGCGAATAAAGATCCGAAAACAATTTCAAGCTATATATCTATAGATCAGAAAAGAGAAATATTAGTAGTTGAAGATAATAAAACCAATCAACTTGTACTTGAAAAAATATTACAAAAGGCCGGCTATGGTGTTGATTTGGCAAATAATGGCAAGGAAGGACTCGATAAGCTGGAATACAGAATTTATGATCTCGTCATTGTTGATATGCAAATGCCAATTATGGGCGGCATTGAAATGATAAAAAGATTCAGACTCTCTCATCCTGACAGAATTAATCTTCCATTTGTTGTTCTAAGCGCTAACGCTACTAAAGCGGCAAAGGATAAATGTGAGGAGGCTGATGTTGCAGTCTTTCTCACCAAGCCGGTAAGAACTAAAAATCTGCTATCAGCTATTTCAGAAGTAGCAAATAGTCCTGGCCCGAAGTTAGCCGGCAAGCTAAGTGATATTGCCAAGGTTGCTATAGATAGACCAATTGTAGATGTTTCTATATTGGAAGAGTTTGGATCAATAGAATCGGACCCTGAGTTTTTGCAAGGCTTGTTGAATCAGTTTCAAGATGATGCGCTAAGATTAATAAATGATATAGAGACAGCGCTGGAGAGTGGAGATTACAGGCATTTCAAGGACGCTGCACATGCTTTGAAAGGGATTGCAGGTAGTGTCGGAGCAATCTCACTACATGAGTGTTGCATTGACATTGAGAAAATTGATAGTGCTACTCTAATGGAAGACTATGACCAGGTGCTGGTTAGCATAAACAGTGAATTCAAGCAGGCACTTGATTCTCTTAGAAAATACGCAAAAAAGAAGAATGCTCAGGCAAGATAGTCGCATTTAAAGGGGGGTTAAAGGGCCAAATTCGCAGCTTAAAGACTTTTTTGAGTGGTGCGCCATCGTATCCCGGCATCCTGCCTCTCACGAAACTTGTGCATCCATGCACATCGTCGCGGCGATAAACTTTTCTGAAAACTCAAGTTCAAAAAATACCCCTCCTTATGAATGAACAAATACCTGATCAGCCCCATCCTGAATAATCTTCAGCCTGCAATCATAAAGAGCTTCAAGTCTTTCAATAGTCAACATATCTTCAATACGGCCAGTTTCCACCGACCCATCCGGATACAATAATAATGTATGGCTACAATATCGCCATGCCTGATTAATATCCTGCAGTACCAGCAGATTAAGCCGCTGGCAATTTTCACTGATCAAATGCAGGATGCTACTCTGATGCTTCATGTCCAGGTGATTGGCGGGTTCATCAAACATGCGGATGGGGGAGTTCTGCGCCAGACAGGCGGCAATCGAAACACGCTGACGTTCACCACCGGAAAGGTTGTTGACATCACGATCCTCAAATCCAGCCATATCGACTTTGTCGAGTGCCTGTTGAGCGATTTTAAAATCTGCATTTGACTCGGTTTGCCAGTAGGGGATGTGCGGGTGACGACCGGATAGTACGGTTTCCATAACTGTCGCGGGAAAGGCATCATCGGATTTCTGAAAAAGCATGCTGCGCAGTACAGCAAGTTGCCGTGAGCTGTAAGATGATATTTCTTTGCCATCCAGCATTACTTCCCCCGAGTGGGCAGTTTGCAGTCCAGCCAGTATCATCAGCAGAGTGGTTTTACCTGATCCATTCGGGCCGAGAATAGACCAGGTTTCACCTGCAGACATGTAAGCAGAGAAAGACCGACACAGTATCCTGTCTTCAATTGCTACAGTCAGATCTGAGATTTTCAGAAGTGCTGAAGAGGGTGAGTCGGACATAGACTTTAGTAGTTCGGGTTTTGATAACAGGGCGCTGTGAGATATAAAGTCGCGCCCGACTGTGCTGTTGATGGTTTCTGTGATTTCAGCCGCAACTATACAATCCTGATACCTGTTAAGAGGGTATTCAATAATGGTGCACTATGGCTGAAATAAAGCTTGATGACAAACTGCTCAGAAACGCATTCTGCCATATGGAAGGGCTGGTTCGCTTTTAACCCTGAACACCGAAAACTGAACGCTGAAAACTTTTTCTTACCCTTTTTTCTGAACCACACCCAGACGCAGAAGCTTGACAGCCAGCAAAACCCACGGCATCCCATGCAATGCCAGATCAAAGATATCAATAGGCCTGGACAGTGTTCCACCAAACAGCATAGCCAGTTTTTCCAGTACATGTGGCTGTGGAGAAAAGGGTGCAAGGCCAAGTGTAGCGACTAATACAATAACTACCGGCCATGACAGTTTGTCTATCCATTTCATTTCTTTAGATGCCCTTGATATCCCCTGATGTTATGTGGCTGATTATATCTGAGGAATAAACTCAGGTATAATTTGATATTCTAAGGAACCTCTGATTAATTCTGAGCGAAGTGGATTGCGATCTAAAATGGTCAGATTTGAGGCGAAAATTGCACGGCCGCTCAATGACGTCCTGTCATCGCGGCACTTGCACATCCATGTACTTCGTAATAGCTGGCTATTGCGAAGGTTTTCAACGAAAAAGCTGGATATTTTAGACGTAAGATACGAGTTCATGGATTGATCAGAGGTTCCCTAATAGAGGCGAGACATTGTGGATCAGGAATTGCAGGAAAAGAAGATGCAGCAGACACAGGGCATAATTCGTATGCTCGATCAGTTCGGGCTGGATGCCGAGCAGCAGATACGGGTGCTGGGTTTTCCGGAAGGAACACGCACCCGTACATTACGTCAGCACCGCGAGAATAAACCGTTTCCAGATGATGAACAGATACAGCAGCGGGTCTCTCTTCTGGCACATATCAGCGATGCCTTAAGGACCACCTATCCGACTAATCCTCAAATGGGCCTGTTCTGGATCAAACAGAAGAACCGTCATCTGGATAACCATCGCCCGGTAGAAGTGCTGGGCCGTGGCAGCCGCAATGACCTGATTTCAGTGCTGTCACTGCTTGACTGCACAGTACATTGGGAGCAGAGCAGCCTGAAAAAATAAGAATAATGTTTTACGTTTTACGAATTATGATTTACGTAACCCCTAAAACGTAATACGTAAAACTTAGTCCTTTCAAGCCAAAGGCAGCCTGATCTCGAAGACCACCCCGTTACCCGCTTCATTATTCCTGGCAGCTACTGTCCCGCCATGTGCATTGGCTATCAATCGTACGATGTGCAGGCCCATGCCCAGGTGAGAGCGTGATTCTCCTGTTTGACGTAGCGAAATCATTGGGTCGAAGAGCCGTTCTTCCATGCCTTCAGGTAAAGTTTTGCCGATATTCATGATCTTGATAATTGCCTGTTGGTGCCAGACGCTGAGGGAAAAGGAAACCGGTTGACCCGGCACACAAAAATCCATGGCATTGTCCAGCAGTTTGTCCATCATTTGTGCAATATGATCAGGGCTGCCTTCGAGGATAACCTGGTGTTCGGGTAGCTGGGTGATGAAGCCCTGTTTGAACTGCGGGTGACTTTCCTTATAGCCTTCCATAAACATGGCCAGCATTTTATTGAGATTAAACTTTTCGTGGTGTTCGGTCTCCAGCGCCTCTTCCAGGTTGCCGGCTTCGGTCAGGCTGGCCAGTAATGAGGCCAGCCTGTTTACCCCGTTCCGGGCGCGCTGCATATATTTACTTTTTGCAATGTCAGTATGCAGGGTGCCGAGGTTCTCCAGTGAAGAATTGACTACGTTGAGAGGGTTGTTCAGTTCATGGGCAAGGGTGTCCGGCATGCGCTCCAGATAACGTGTGTAATGTGCCAGACGTGTCAGCATGTCCGAAATACTACGAGACAGGTCACCGATTTCATCTCCCGCTTTTGTATCGGGTAGCTCATGCTCTACTCGCAGCCGTCCCTCCGGATTGATGGCATGGCCACTGGCCTTGCTGAGGCGTCTAATGCGCCGGGTCAGCCGCCAGGCGAAGGTCATCAGGGCGGCACCAACAAGCGCAAAGACGATTACCGTTACAGCAATCAGGTTCTGTAGCAGCTGGTTTTGCAGTGCGACGACGTTATTGCTGCTGCGCTCGACGATCACGGCCCCCATAATTTTGTCATTATTATATATGGGGTGTGCCGCCATCAGCAGCTCAGCCTGCTGGTCAACACTGGCGCGTCTGTCTGTTGCCGGTTTGCCTTCCAACACCTGATAGATAACAGCCTCATTTCGTTTGCGCGTGTCATCGGGAAGGTCTTTAAACTCTGCTACAGGTGGATTCAGTATTATTCTGAATACAGGATCAAGAAGTTTATTCATCCAGAACTGCAGTGTCTTCATGTTGGAGCCACTGAGTTTAGTTTCTTTATATTGTGAAGTTGAAAGGTCGCCAACAAGTGCCCGAACATATTTATTCTGGTCAATGATCCAGATTCGTGTGCCGGGTTTGTCCAGGCCATGGAGAATCCTGTCGATCTCCGGGGAGGGGATCGGTACTCTGCCAAGTTCGGTGGTGTTTTTGGCGGCAGATGTGCCGAGTACGCTTTTCAGCTTTCGTTCTTTCGTGTCATCGACATCGGCAATTGCTATCGCCAGCCGGGCATCACCGGACACCATGTCGCGTGGAATTCGAAGTTCTATTGCATAACCGCTGTCCAGCGGCCGAATATAGCTGACAATACTGTATATCGGATCACCGGTAAGCGGATAGCGCCATTTTTCATCCATGGCATAAACGCCCATGCGGCCCGGTTTTGCGGCCACTGCAGCATATCGAGTCATTTTGTCCTTTTCATCGCGTAAATAGATCCGCAGATGATCGCTGTTATCAAGTCGCCGGTAGCTGGTATCACGGTAAGTGACCGTGTCATCCTGCACGATGAAGAGGGCATACAGATAGCGCCCCCAACTGCCGAGTACATGATTAAATGATAGATCGCTTTCATTACTGTCCGGCTTCTTTAATAGCCTGGGCACAGAATAATGACCGGCATTTTTGGCCAGCACCCCCCAGTCATCAAGCTCGCCGTCCATCGTTAAGGGGTGGTCGAGTCGCACCACCTGAAGATCACCAATTTCGCTGTCGATGGCTGTGCCGCCTTTCTCAGGCGAAAACAGTTCAGGCCGGTCGTGCAGTACGGTGGCGATGGCGCCGGCTGTCAGCAGCAGCGCTTCTTCCTGTCCCTGCAGAGCAAATGTCTTCATTTCCCTGACATATTGGTAGCCCATCCAGGGGATCAACAGCAGTGTCATGATGACCAGCAGCAATTTGTAGCGGATACTTACCCGAATCATGAAGGGAGTCTCTTAGCTTTTCCAGCGATAGCCCACACCAAAAACGGTCTGAATGGAGTCAAAATTGTTGTCAATTTCCTTGAACTTGTTACGAATTCTCCTGATATAGCCATTAATGGTATTACGCTCAACCATGCTTTGCCGGGTAACCTGCATCATGTGATCATAAGTGCGCACATGGCCGGGATGCCGCGACATCGATTCTACCAGCCAGTATTCTGTCAGCGTCAGATTCAAAGGCTGGCCTTTCCAGGTGATGGACATGCTTTGCTGGTCAACCATCAAATCACCCAGTCGATAAACCTTGTCTTCAGTGTCTGTGCGAGCACTCAGGGTATCAACAATACGGAATAATGAGGACACGCGAACGGCCAGGTACTGCAGATTTACCGGCTTTGTGAGGTAATCCCAGGCATCCAGGCGCAGGCCTGAAACTGTGTCAATATCATTGTCGCGCGCGGTCAGGAAAATAATAGGCAGATTCCTGGACATGCTTCGTAATTCCCGGCACAGGTCAAATCCACCATCAGGCTCGTCTTCCAGCATGATGTCCAGTATTGCCAGATCAGGCAGTTTCTCTTTGAATCCTTTCAATGCTTCACGCCTGTTCGGGTAGGTGGTTACTTCAAAGCCATGCATAGTCATGGCATCGGCGTAGTTCTCGCGTTGATCAGGGTCGTCTTCGACGATGGCTATTTTTCTACTCATAAAGTCAGGTGCTCCATAGATTTCGCGCGCAACAGTATATCAGTATGGTGGCGAAGTCAGTGTCCTGTAAAAAAACCATCTTTTCACCATAATTGCACATCATATTGCCATTCCTTCGGGATTCTGCCGCCAGTCCGATCTGCTTCACTATACATATGGAAAATACAGGCTTTCAGACCACTGAAACCCTACACAGAAATTACAGATTACAGGAGCGAAAATCATGGCGATAAACATCTTTATACCGCTCACAGACGAAATTCTTTATGGGCATCCCGAATTACTGAGTAACGGGCTGGTTCCCTATCGTGCAGACGTGCCCTGTCTTCACTGGCTGAAAGAGGCTGAAGTGGAAATCGAATATGACGATGGTCACCGGGAGCTTGTCAATGCACCGTTAGCGGAGTTACTGACCGTGCACGCAGCCTAGTCTCTGAATGCTTTCTTTATGGTATCCCGTCATTACCAGCAAGGCGCGGCAAGTACCATACATATAATCTGCTGCATAGAGATTACTTCATCGCCACGTTCCTCGTAATGACGAGTAAATCAGCGATTCCCTGGAAATAGTTTCCTGTTTGTTCTTCTCTTGTTGACGCCTCGCTTTCTGGCAGGCGTCTTTTCTTGTTAATTACCGGGTAGCACAGTAAAATTGCCTGCTTATTTTTATATTGCGGACAACAAATATGATTTACGGTAGTCTTGTTGCCCTCGTCACGCCTATGGATGAGGTCGGCAATGTTGATCAGGCAGCTCTTGAGCGTCTGGTTGAATTCCACATAGATAACCATACCGATGCAATAGTTGCTGTTGGCACTACTGGTGAATCGGCAACTCTTGATGTTGAAGAACACACTGATGTGGTCAGGCAGGTGGTCAAACTTGCCAATGGTCGAATTCCCGTTATTGCCGGAACCGGTGCGAACTCTACCCGGGAGGCCATCACACTGACGGCCAGATCGGCTGAACTGGGCGTTGATGGCTGCCTTCTGGTGACGCCCTACTACAATAAACCTGGCCAGGAAGGCCTCTATCTGCATTACAAAGCCGTTGCAGAGGCTGTTGATATCCCGCAAATACTCTATAATGTTCCCGGGCGTACGGCTTGCGATATGTCGGATGAGACAAGCATGAGGCTGGCTGAAATACCTAATATTATTGGTCTCAAGGATGCAACAGGTGATCTGGACCGCGCGGCATGGCTGATAAAACACCGGCCGGATGGCTTTGCCCTGTATTCCGGGGATGATGCTACAGCGATGGAATTTGTCCTGGCCGGCGGTGACGGGGTAATTTCAGTGACAGCAAATGTTGTGCCGGCCGCTATGCATGAAATGATAATGTCTGCGCGGCAGGGTGACCGTCAGCATGCAGAAACTGTCAATCAGCTGCTTACCGGTCTACATAGTGATTTATTTGTTGAAGCTAACCCGATACCGGTTAAATGGGCGGTGCAGCAACTGGGATTGATTGGAGAGGGCATACGTCTGCCTTTGACCGCTCTGTCCAGTGAAAACCATCAGTGTGTCAGGGATGCTATGGTAAAAGCCGGTGCGCATTAAAAACCATGCAGATACTTGTTTCGCACGGGTGGATTAATCGTAATCGATCCGCATATATGTTTTTGAATTTATAATAGTGGCAAACAAACGCAATGAAAAAATCTCTTACTAAAATCATTTTACTTGCTTTGATAGTTGCACTTGCGAGCGGTTGCAGCTGGTCAAAAAAGGACAAAGAACCGAAGCAGAAAGCACTGACGGATTATCGTGAAAGCAGAGAACGTTCAGCACTGGAAATACCCCCGGATCTTAGTTCCGATGCCTCAGGTAGTAGTCTAAGTGTCCCTGCCTATAAGCAAAAACCTGCCGTGGCTGCCAGTGCACAGAAAGCATCACCTGCAGTGGAAAAAGAGAGTGCCCTGGAAGTTAGTGAGACGGCAGAGCCAGTTGCTAAATCCGTATCCTCGGAAGAGGATAATGCTGTAGAGATGTACATCGAACGCGCTGGTTCCCAACGCTGGCTGGTGGTGCACCAGTCTTATTCTGAGACATGGTCGGATGTACGGGATTATATTCTGTCCTCTGGCCTGGCACTGGAGCGGGAGGATAAGGATGCCGGGATACTTGAAACGACCTGGGCTGACAACTATGCAACCGGTGTCTTGCGTGGAACGCAAAAATTGTTTAACAAATATTTAGGATCCATTTATACTTCCGCGAGTCGAGACAAGTTTCGTATCAGAATTGAACCTGGCCGCATTTCGGATACCTCTGAGGTATATCTGACACACAAAGGCATGATAGAGACAGTTGTGAGTGATACAGGCGTTGATACTGTTAAGACTGCCTGGCAGGCTAGCCCCCCTGATCCTAACATTGAAGCTGAAATGCTTTCGTTGTTAATGATCGAAATGGGTGCCAGCGAAGCAGCTGCGGTAACAAGCCTGGCGGAGGCAGATAAGGCTGCTGACCGGGCCAGTATCGTTAAGGCTGAAAATGGTCAGCCCCGATTGATCGTCAATAATGCCATCGATATAGCCTGGCGCAGGGTCGGTCAGACATTGGACAGAGTGGGTTTCAGTGTAGAAGACAGGGACAAGAGTAAATGGATGTATTTCGTTGATTATGCTAATCCTGATCTGCAGGATAAGAAGCCCGGATTCTTCAGTAAAATGTTCAAGAAAAACAAGAATGTTACCGAAGACAGTATCTATCAGATTTTGCTAACGGCGGACGGCGAGCAAACAAAGCTTGATGTGCTTGCGAAAGACGGCACGGAAGCACCGGAAAAAGTATCTACTCAGATCGTTAAATTACTTTATGAGCAATTAAGATAAGGCCTGTGCTATATTGCCTGCAGTATCTAAACCCGTCTTTTGTCTTCAGGCGGGTTTTTTTATTTAAGGAACCTCTAATCAATTATGAACTTGTATCTTACGCCTAAAATATCCAGCTTTCTCGTTGGAAACCTTCGCAATAGCCAGCTATTACGAAGTACATGGATGTGCAAGTGCCGCGATGACAGGACGTCATTGAGCGGCCGTGCGATTTCCGCCTCAAATCTGAACATTTTAGAACGCAAACTACTTCGCTCAGAATTAATCAGAGGTCCCTTAATCATAGGTTACCCTACATTGACCAGGATTGAGTTCTGAAAAATGAGTTTTTTGTCATTACAAGGTGCACCTGCCATCTCTGATTTTCGACTCAACAAGCTGCAGAGTCTGCTGTCGGAAAAAATTACTGATCTGGACGCGCTGTCGGCGAGTTACTATCATTTTGTTAGTATATCCAGCGACCTGGATGAAGCCGAACTCGACCACCTGTCCGTTATTCTTGACTATGGCCCGGCGCGCCATGA